>JAYUFJ010000223.1:0-5163 GCA_043738775.1 Flavobacterium sp.
CTCGAAACATTTCAATTTAAACGATACACTAAATTAATTGTAACAGCATCAAAAGATTCTATTTTAGGGCAACTTGACAGTGTTTTTAAATTTAAAAAAGGAATTAAAACTTTTAAAAAGATTGATTCATCCGACTATAAATTTAAAAAAATAATTACGCAACACCATCTATTTGAATCTGAAAAAATTTCACAATTTCAATTTAAAAAATCTCTCAAAGAAACCGTTTTAGCAATAAAATTTGCTGGTTTAAAAGAGCCTGTTTACGAATTAATGGGTTTTAATTTACAGTCATTTTCTATTTATGATGACAAATATGAATTATTTACTGCCAAATTTAATAGTCCAATTAAAGATAAATCATCAAAGGAATATAATTTTAAAATTTTAGATTCAGCTGTAATTCAAAATAGAAAAGTAATAGTACTATATTTCAAAAAAAATTCGAAACAAATCAATGGTTTAGAAGGTGTTTTATTTATTGATGCCCAAAATTTCGCTATTGCTAAAGCGGTAATGAGAACAAGAAATGCACTTGAAATTGAAGGTATTCATGACTTTGTTTATTTTGAAAAAGAAAAAATATGGTTTCCAAGTAAAAAAAATTTTAAAATTTCAAAAGGGACCAGTAAAGAAGCAATAAAAATTTTGGGAAGTAAAATTGAGTTTTATGACAGCGATAAGGATGAAAATGTAAATAAGTTCAAAAAAGCTTCTGATTTTACCTATTTAGAAACACAATCAATTAATAGTAATTTCGAGTTTAATAAGCCAATTGAAATAAATAGAAAATTTATGGCTATTGAAATAGAATTAGATGCTAATAAAAAACCTGAAGCTTTTTGGAATAAATTTAGAACTGATTCTTTAACTTTTAGGGATAAAAAAACCTATTTGGCTTTGGATAGCATTTCGGTTTTGAATAAAGTCGAGAAGCGTTTATTTTTAGGAAGAAAGATAATTAAAGGATTAGTGCCCTATAATTATTTTGATATAGATTTACGAACCCTTTTAAGCTTCAATAACTTGGAAGGTTTTAGGATAGGCTTAGGCGGAACATCGAACGAAAAATTTTCAAGAGTTTTTAAAATGGATGCCCATTTGGCTTACGGTTTAAAGGATGAAACTTATAAATATCATATAGGAATGGCAGCAAGAGTTGGTAACTTTTCAAATAGTTGGTTGGGAGTTTCTTACACCGATGATTTAAATGAAATTGCAAGTTCTACTTTTTTAACCGATCCTAAAATTTTTAAAATTTATACTTCTCAGCCAATTTCTACCAATACATTTTACAATTATAAAAGCTATGCGGCTTATATTGAAACTCGAATAATACCAAAAACCTATTCCGTTTGGCAAATTTCTAAAAGTAGAATAGAACAGAAATTTGAATACAGTTATTTATACAATAATTATTTAACAAAAACCTTCAACGTTACATCTGCCTCTTTTTCGCTACAATGGAATCCGTATTCCAATTTTATGCAAACACCACACGGCAAACTTGAAATTGAAAAACGTTACCCTATTTTCACTATTCAATTTACTCAAACTATTCCTAAATTTTTGAGTAATGATTTTGTTTTTACTAAATTCGATTTTAAATCGGAATGGGCTCAAAAACATTTAAACGGACAAAAAACGTCACTATTATTTCGATCGGGTTTTGCTGTTGGCGATATTCCAATTTCACATTTATACAGCATATCGCCCAATTGTTTATTAAATGAAAGTGTTTTGCGTCGCTTTTTTTCAATTATTGATGGCAATACCTTTGAAACTATGTACTTTAATGAATTTTTTTCGGATAAATATGTTTATTTTCAAGTCAAGCATGAGTTTAAACGATTTAAAATTTCGAATAATTTTGGTGCTTCAATAGCTTTTGTTAACCGAGCGGGCTGGGGAAATTTAAATAATCGTGAACGCCATATAGGTATTGATTTTAAAACTTTAGATCGAGGTTATTTTGAAACTGGTTTGGAGTTCAATAGAATTTTGAAAGGATTAGGTATTGGTAGTTTTTATCGTTATGGACCTAATCAATTGCCTGGGTTTTATGATAATTTTGCTATTAAGGCTAGTTTTGTTTTGGATTTGGGATTTTAGACTATTGTTTCAATATCAAAACACTTGGTACAGTACTCAACCAAACACTTTGTGAATCAACCAATTTTTTCCAACTTTCTAAACTAATTAACATAAGATTTTGTTTAGCTAAAAACCCTGCTTTTAATTCGTCTTCTTTTATAGTAGCAATGTTATCAGGATATTTGTTTTCCAAAGTGATAATTGCGTTTTCCATAACAAAATTACTAACTACATAGTTGTTTATGTCTAATATAGTTACTTTCGATTCGTTATTAAAAATTAGTTTTTGAGCATATTCAATTAAAAAAGAGTCATCAACACTAAAAATAGGCACAAAAACTTCATTTATTTCAATTAAATCTTTATCAATTAAAATACCTAATGGAGTTTTAGTTTTCGAAATTATTTGTCGGGTTCTTTCATCAAATGGTGAATTTTCAAACAATCCTTCTTTACCTGTAAATTTATCCAACAATCGCTCTGGGTTTATAATTCTGGTAGTAAATCCCAATATTTTACCCAACATTGTGCCTTCAAAAATTGATTTGCCTAAACCTACTAATACCAAATCATAATCACCATTTTTGGCAACATCAGCAATATCAGTCTCTATATCAATTGTAGCTTTAAAAATTGTTGAAATTTCTTGATTTAATAGTTTCGATTCTTTTAAAATAGGTTTAAAAATTTCGGTTTGATAATCTTCTAAACTGTAAGCGTGCATTTCATCTGATAATGACAAGTGTAAAGCTGTAATATTGGTGTTTTCGTTTTGTTTTTTAACCAAACTATTAGCAATTCGAAGCAATGATTTCCCTTTTTCATTGTTTCCAAAAGGGACTAAAATTTTAAATTTACTGTTGCCAATGTCTTTTGGAAAATAAGCCTCTTTGGTTTTAAAAATAAAATTAATTAAATCGATTGCCGGCCCAGTCATGAATGTTGTTACCAAGGCCATAATTACCATCATTGTAAATATTTCAGCCGATAGTACGCCCAAATCATAGCCGATATTCAAAACTACCAATTCCATTAACCCTCTTGTATTCATTAATGCACCAATAGTTAAACTATCACGCCAATTTTGGCCTACAAATTTTGCTGCCAAAGCACTACCCAAAAACTTTCCTACTACGGCAACTAAGATTATAAATCCAGTAATTTTCCATAAATAAGGATCGTTTAATAAACCAATTTGAGTTCGCAATCCGGTAAAAACAAAAAATAAAGGCAATAACAAAATCACTGCAACATCTTCTACTTTTTCAATAAAAATATTTCTAATTTTGGTGATGTCGGGCATAATTGCACCTGTAATAAATGCACCAAATAAAGCATGAATTCCAATAACTTCAGTTAAATACGAAGAGATAATTAAAGTTAATAAAAATATGGCTACAACGGGTTTTCCTAAATTATCACGAGTTGCATACAAATCACCAATTTTTTTCAAAAATGGTTTTACCACAAACAGCATCATCAATACATACACAGATGCCAAAAGAATTATATACAACGAACTAGTAAATGAACCTGCTTTAACAATTGCAATTACGGCTGCTAAAATGCACCAAGCAGTAATATCGTCTGCTGCAGCACAAGTAATTACAATGGTTCCCAGTCTTGTTTTGTGAATTCCACGTTCTTGCACTATACGGGCTAAAACCGGAAAAGCAGTTATGCTCATAGCTATTCCCATAAACAAACTAAAAGCCAAAAATTCAACCCCTTGAGGAGCAAATTGATGATAAATAAAATACGATAGTCCTATTCCAAGTGAAAAAGGAATTACAATACTTGCGTGACTTATAACTACAGCGTCGTTGGCTTTGTTTTTTAAAACTTTTAAATCAAGTTCCATGCCAATTACAAACATAAAAAGTATCAAACCTATTTGACTTAAAAACCCCAAATTGCCAAGTGAATCTGGCGGAAAAAGAGTTGACGAATAATCGGGAAAATAAAAGCCAATTACCGATGGACCAAGAAAAATTCCAGCAATTATTTCGCCGATTACCGATGGTTGACCTATTTTTCTGAAAATCCAGCCAAAAAAACGGGCTACAATAATTATAGTTATAATTTGTAAAAGCAATATAGCTAACGGATGGTTTAAATTATGATTTATAGAATCTAAAAACTGAACCCAAAAACTATCTTTAGATGTTGCAGATATTACATTTCGTCCTACTTCTAAAAATTTACCTTTCGATAAAATCCAAATAATTAATGCAGTAAAACCACCCGTTACAGAAATATAAAAAATGGCATTTTTGAATTTTTTCATTCTTAAAAAGAAAGATTAAGTGTTTTGCAAATATCTAAAAAGAAAATGAATAATAGCAAAATTCAAAATTAATTTATCGTAACTCTTGGTCGTTCGATAGTAAGTTTTGGATTGTTTAATTTTTACGTAAAGGCATTAATTGATCAAATAAATTTATGGGTTTAACTTTTTGAAATTGAGCGTTAATGATAAAAAAAACGTTTATTCACAAAAGTTTGATTTATTAGTATTAACATTTAAGTCGATTTTATTACATTTGCAACACTTTATTTAATTGATGAGAAAGAATAAAAAAGTAGGTTTTTGGGAAATTGTTGCCGGAATTGTGCTTCGTAATAGAATCGCTATTTTGGTAATAATAGGTTTACTTACAGTTTTTTTAGCTTTACAATGGCAAAAAGTTGGTATGACTTACAATGAAGCCAATTTGCTACCTAAAAATCATATTGTAAATCAACAATACACTCAATTTTTAAATACTTTTGGCGAAGAAGGAAATTTGGTAGTAATTGGTGTTAAAAACAACACTTTTTTTACTCCAAAAGTATTTGCAGAATGGACAAAATTAATGGCTTTATTAAAATCGCGTAAAGAAATAGAATTGGTAATATCTATTAGCGATTTAAAAAAACTGCAAAAAAACGAATTTAAAGAAACCTTCGAATTGGTCGATTTAATAGATAAAAGGCAGACTACAAATTCCAAATATTTAAAAAAAATAGAATACCAATTATTTAATGATTTGCCTTTTTATGAAGGATTATTGTTCAATAAAAAATCGG
>JAYUFJ010000224.1:0-5155 GCA_043738775.1 Flavobacterium sp.
AGATTTAAGGACTTCTATTTTTTTATTCTTTAAACTCACCAAACATTTCGATTAGTTTTTTTCTTCGAAATTCAAAAATTTCATTCAATTTCGGTTTTACAATAAATGGATGCGCAAGTTGTCCTAATATTCCCAATGGAACTTTGTAGTCAACAATATCTTCCATTTCAACGCCGCCCTTAACTTCTTTTATAAAATGTTTGTGATGCCAAAGTGAGTAGGGACCATAAAGTTGAACGTCTACAAAATATTTTTTATCGTCAACATGCGTTATTTCAGTAATCCATTTTACTGGAATCCCTAGTACTGGCGTTACATTATATTGTATAATTTGACCAGCAAACATTGGTCTATCTGCTCCTGAAAGAATTTTAAAACCTAAATAATCAGGCATTATTTTTTGTAAATTTTTAGGGTTTGATAATAAATCCCAAGCAATATCTATAGAAATAGGTAATTTTTGTTTTGATTTATATTGGTAAATTTTCATTAATTTTTTTGTAAAAGTAAATATTGTTTATCTAATTTCAAAATAACTTAAACAAAATATTTTTCATTTAAGTTTAAATTAACATTCTGTTTTAAAACTTATAGTAAATTTGTATAAATTAATTTAACTAAATAAAATGAGAAAAATTATTGTTGTAATTGCTATGTTAATTGCGAATTTCGTAATTCAAGCACAAGTTAAAACACCTCAAGCAAGTCCGAGTTCAACTGTAAATCAAGTTGTCGGTTTGACTAATATTAATGTTGATTACCATCGTCCGAGTATAAAGGGAAGGGTAGTTTTTGGAGAATTGGTTCCTTTTGGTAAAATTTGGAGAACTGGTGCAAACGAAAACACTTTAATTTCATTTAGTGAAGATGTTACAATTGATGGAAAAACTTTAGCAAAAGGAAAATACTCTTTGTACACACTTCCAAAAGCCGATAATTGGGAAATTATTTTTTATAAAACTATTGATAATTGGGGTGAACCAGAAACTTGGGACGAATCTAATGTAGTTTTAAGAGCCAATGCTAAGCCTATGACAACCGACAGACGTTTGGAAACATTCACTATATCATTTGGAAATATTGAATTGGATTCAGCTACTTTAGAGTTTGCTTGGGAAAAAACATACGTTAATTTGAAGTTCGAAGTTCCCACAAAAAAAGCGGTATTAGCTAGTATTGATAAGACTTTGGCTGGTCCTTCGGCGGGTGACTTTTTTAATGCAGGTCAATTTTACTTTACAATTAATGATAACTTAACTAAATCTTTAGAATTAGTTAATAAAGCTCTTTCAATGTCTAAAACTGGTGATGACACTCCTTTTTGGTATTTGCGTCAAAAATCGTTAATTCAAGCAAAATTGGGTGATAAAGTTGGCGCAATCGCTACAGCTAAATTATCAATTATATCTGCTACAAAAGCAAAAAATGATGATTACGTTAAAATGAACAACGCCAGTATTGTTGAGTGGAGTAAAAAATAAATATAAAACTAAAAATATTAAATATCCAAACTATAAACTTATAGTTTGGATATTTTTTTGTTTTGATTTGATACAGTTTGAATAGTAAAAGAAACTAATATTGTTAATAAAGCACCAATAAAATTCAGCCACAAAAAACTAACAATATCCAAATAGTAAATATAAAAAATAATGCATTGACTTATTAATGCGCTTACAAATATTGAATTGGCTTTAATGTATTTTATATAAAATCCTACTAAGAAAATCCCTAAAACAGTTCCATAAAAAATTGAGCCAACAATGTTTACCAATTGAATAAGGTTTTCAAATAGTGTTCCAACACAAGCAAATAAAATGGCAATAACTCCCCAAAGTAATGTGAAATATTTTGTAGCATTTACAAAATGTTTATCTGACTTTGGATTTTTTAAATTTCTTCTATAAATGTCGATAGCAGTTGTTGAAGCCAAAGCATTTAAACCAGAGGCAGATGATGACATTGCTGCAGATAAAATAACAGCCAATAATAAACCTATCAGTCCTTTTGGTAAATAGTTCAAAATGAAGTATATAAAAACATAATCTTTATCATTGGTTTCTGCTTTTGCATCAGCTTTACTAATTAAATCTTTTGCTTGTTCCCGCAAATCTTTTTCTATTCCAGATAATGCTACTAATTTTCTTCGTAAAATAGGGTTATCGTAACCATTGTTTAAATTTTCTATGTACAATAAATTATATTCTTTTTTTTCTTCTGATAAATTGATTATTTTTTTTTCAAGACCCTGATATTGCTCGGCATATATTGATTTATCGACTATTTTTTTATTTATAGGATTAAAATTTAAAGGCACATCATTAAATTGAAAAAATACAAATACCATTACTCCAATCAACAAAATAAAAAACTGCATAGGTACTTTTAAAAAACCGTTCATTATCAAACCCATTTGGCTTTCTTTGGTTGATTTTCCCGATAAATATCTTCCTACTTGTGACTGATCGGTGCCAAAATATGCTAAACTTAAAAAGAAACCTCCAGCAATACCACTCCAAAAAGTATAACGTTCCTCTACATCAAATGAAAAATTTACAATATTCATTTTTTGATTTGCTCCAGCTATATGCATAGCATTTGAGAAAGTCATTTCGTTGGGTAACAAGTGTAAAATAAGAAAAAATGTAATCAACATTCCACTCATAATTACAAACATTTGTTGCTTGTGCGTTACGTTAACAGCTTTTGTTCCGCCCGAAAAAGTATAAACTATTACCAAAAAACCAATAATAATATTCAACAAAGTCAAGTTCCAACCCAATAATGTAGATAAAATTATAGATGGGGCATAAATTGTAATACCAGTACCCAAACCTCGCTGTATCATAAATAAAATTGAAGCTAAAGTTCTGGTTTTTAAATCAAAACGCTGCTCTAGGAATTCGTAGGCTGTAAAAACTTTTAATTTATTATAAATGGGAATAAAAGTTAAACAAATTACTACCATTGCTATCGGCAATCCAAAATAAAACTGTACAAAACCCATTCCGTCATGATAAGCTTGACCTGGTGTTGACAAAAAAGTGATTGCGCTTGCTTGAGTTGCCATTACAGACAAACCTACTGTCCACCAAGGTGTTTCTTTATTTCCTAAAATATATTCTTCAACATTTTTGCTCCCTTGAGTTTTATAAACTCCATAAAACACTATAAATAATAGTGTTACAGAAAGAACTATCCAATCTATTTGTTGCATTTAAGAAAAAATTTGCATTAATATAAAAAATAGTATGATGTAAATGGTGTTAATAACCAAAAGCCAAGTGTAACTATTTTTCCAAGAATTATTTTCGACCATAATTTTTATTTTAATATTCCCAATTTAAAATTTTATCATACAACAGTAACTAATAAGAAATCAAATTCGCCATCAATCGAAATGCACCTGCTACTCCTTCGGGTAGTTCTCTAAAAAAACTAATTCCTGTGTAAATATAATGTCCTTTTCCGTAATTGGCTACCAAAATTGCGCCATTTTTTGGAGTTTCTCCTTTATCATTTGATGAAATTATGGGTGTAAATTCGACTGCCCAATCACTCGGATAATACAAACCTTGTTCTTGTTTCCAACCTATAAAATCATTGCTTGTAATCTTATTTGGATTGTTTAAAATTGGATGTTGAGGTTTTAAAAAACGTACTTCTGCATTTTCATCTGTTACTCTATCCCGAGAAATTTTTATTGAAAACGGAGCAATATCTTTAGTAACAAAATCGTCCAAAGTGTTGTATTGCACTATCATAGTTTTACCGTTTTTCACAAAATCGAACAAAATAGATTGTTTAAAAGCCAAAGCATTTACTACATTGTATGCTCGAATACCTATCATTACTACATCAAAATTCAGCATTTTTTCTGCGGTTATTTCTTCGGGTTTTAAAATAGTAACTTCATACCCCATTTGTTTCAAACTTTTTGACACATCGTCACCAGCACCCAATATGTAAGCAATTCGTTCGTTTTGAGTTTTAATATTTAGTTTTATCGCCTTACTTTCAGAAGGTTTTAAAACCATCTGTTTGTAAATATGCGAATAATTAATGTTCACTTTATCTTTATTAAATTCTAAATTATCAACGGTTACTATACTTTTTAAAACTATTTCTGATGCCTCTTTTGAAGGAGAAACAGTAAACATTACTAACTGTTCTTCGTCTTTATTTTTTAAAGAAAATTTAAAAGAGCTAGGTGCTACTTTCCAGTTTTCAGGAACTTCCAATTTTACCGATCCTGAAACGTTTTCTTTTCCTGCTTTTACTTTTACATTTATTATTTTTTCTTTATTGTTCGGAAAAATATAAACTTTTTCTTGAATTGATGAAGTTATAATTGGAACAATATCAAGCGGTTGATATACTTCACCTTTAACATCATCAATATATTTATAAACTACATTTCGTTCAAACGGAATTGTTATTCCATCTATTTCGATTAAAAAAACAACTTTTATTTCTCTAATAATGTCTGGTTTTCCAATGTTTTTTTGGTCGTCAACTCGATACATACCTACCGTTCCTTTTTCTTTTAAATAATAAGGTTCAGTAAAATTGATGTTTTCAAGTATTGGTATCTCAATATTTTTTGAATTGTTACTGTTGTTTTCCAACGAAATTTCTGTAAACGAAATTGGCGAACTAGAAGCTGTTTCATACGATTTCCAATTCATTTTTGTATTACTGCGATTAATAGCTTCTAATTTTACTTTTATAGAACTTCCAATTGTATTTTCTTGATTTTCGGCAACGGCTTCTAAATACAAACCGGCACAAGCCGAAATTATTTTTTTAATTTCTTCGGTTTTTATTATTTTCCAGTGTTCGTTATCTAATTTTTTAATTAAATCATAAGCTTTAACCAATTCCGAAATACTTGCTGACGGATTTTTAAAATCAAAATTCTTTTGAACATTTGTCAAAATTTCGCCAATTGGTTTTCCATTTTTCACTCGATTCCAAGAAGTATCAATTCCTTCAAAAATATTCGTTTTGTCTTGTAATGGTTCGCCTTTTAAAAATTCTAAATATTCGTCTTCTTGACCACGAGTTCCAGCACTTCCAAAACCTTGCGATTGATGTCGACTTCGACTTAATGCTGCAATTTCTTGATTTGATTTCCCAAAAGAGTTATAATAAA
>JAYUFJ010000225.1:0-1823 GCA_043738775.1 Flavobacterium sp.
ATGGCGAATTAAATTCAGAAATATTCAATCCTAAAATTGCCAAAAGTCCTACAATTGTTATTGGAACAATTGATTTTCGAATATTAAATATTTCTGCGATAAGACTAAAAATACCTAGTCCACAAACTGCTAATAGTGTATTCATTTTTTATGTTTAAGATTTAAGAATTATCTTGTAATAGTAATTCCGAATTCTATTTATTTATAACTTTTAAAATTTCAACTAAACTTGGATTTACCAAATCTATAATTGGTTTTGGGTACAATCCGAAAAAAAACAAAAACCCAGCTATAAGTACTAATACAATTGTTTCATTTGTTGTAATATCTTTAAAAATAGTTTTATTTGTTTCGCCTAGCATTACGTTTTGAAACATTTTCAACATATAATATGCACCCAAAATAATTGTTGTTCCTCCAAGAATTGCAATCCAAATATTGGTTTGAGCCAAACTGTACAAAACAGTAAATTCTCCAACAAAATTAAAAGTTCCGGGCAATGCTATTGAAGCTAAAACTAAAATCAAAAAGAACGAAGTGAATTTTGGCGATTGTGTTCTGATACCGCCCATTTCGTCTATTTCTCTAGTTTGATATCTTCGAAATATAATTTCTGCAACGAAAAACAATCCAATAATTACAAATCCGTGTGCTATCATTTGAGCTACTGCACCCGAAAATCCGTCGAGGGTTAATGTATAACATCCCGCAGCTATTAACCCAACATGAGCTAACGATGAGTACGCCAAAAGTTTCTTTAAATCGCGTTGGCGTAATGCTAAAATTGAACCATAAATTACTCCCACAACTCCGATTGAAGTTAATAAAATCACATTTGCTTTTGCAGTCAAAGGCGCAATAGGTAATTGCCAACGTATTATACTATACAATCCCATTTTTAACATAATTCCAGACAACAACATTGTGCCAACTGTTGGTGCTTTTTGATATACATTTGCTTGCCAAGTGTGAAAAGGGATTAATGGAATTTTGATTGCGTAAGCTATAAAAAATGCTAAAAATATCCAGGATTGTTCTAGGGAAGATAATTTCAAATTATATAATGTTTCCAATTGAAAGTCGCCTGCTTTTTTGTACAAATAAACAAAACCAATTAACATAAACAATGAACCTGCCAAAGTGTAAATAAAAAATTTGACTACTGCTTTTCTGCGAGAATCAGTATCGTCGTTACCCCAAATTATTGCAATAAAGTAAATAGGAATCAAAGCTAATTCCCAAAAAATGTAATATAATAATCCATCGGAGGCTAAAAAAGTACCCGCCATTGCAAAGGCCATAAACACTACTAAACCATAAAAGTTTTTCGCATTTTTATATTGATTTCCGAATGATGATAAAATTATTATTGAAGTTAAAGCTGTGGTTAACAACACCATCGCTAAGGATAATCCGTCGGCTTTAAAGGCCAAATATACTTTTGGATATTCAATCCATAAAGTTGAAAAACAAACATAATTTCCGTTTAAAAATGTGTTAGTTAAAACTATAGCTAACCCAAAAGAAGATAAACTAAAAAACAAAGCAACTCTTGATGCTAATTTATCGCCTGATAAAAAGGTTACTAGTGCTCCAACTAAAAGTAATAATAAAAGTGATGTTACATTCATTGGGTAAAAATTATTGAACTAAAAATAAATAAATTAAAATGCCTACAACGCCAATTACAAAAGAAAATAAATACAAACCAACGCTTCCGTTTTGAACTTCTTGACCTGCTATTCCTAGTGATTTTGTGATGTTTCCTAAACCAGAAATAAATTCTGAAATCATTTTTTCTATTTTCTCTCTAAAAAAAAGCG
>JAYUFJ010000226.1:0-5143 GCA_043738775.1 Flavobacterium sp.
GCCGTCTTTCGCGAGCCGGGCTACCTACAGGTTGCCGCTCAGACAAACTAAAAACAGTTAAAGATGTTGCAGTTCTTCCTAAAAATGTAGGAGTATTTAAACCTGCTATTTTTACTGCTTCATAAAAAGTACTTAATTCAGAGTTTTTACTAATAACTCCAATAAGGCTATTATCGGCAGGAACTAACGGATCATCATTTTTAATGTTACAATTAGTTACAAATAACGCAACTAAAACAACAAATAGAATTCGTGTTGTATTTTTAAAATTTTTCATAGTTAATTTTTTATGAATTAAAAGTATTTAAAACCTCTCTCAAATTGAAAGAGGTTTTAAAATTTTATTAGTTAAATGTATATCTTAATGATAATTGTGCTTGCCATACATCAAAAACTCCTGAATTTTTTTGAAACGTATCTTTTGCTAAAATACGAGAACCATTATCTAAAGTTTGAGTTGCTAATTTATAATAAGGCACACCACCAATAGTACCTTGGTAAGCTAATAATTGAGTAGCAGTTGCTCTTTGAGAAACTCCCCAATCTTTGTTCAACATATTAGTAAAATTCAAAATATCGGCACGTATTTGGAAGCTGTTTTTCTTTCCGGCAACTTTAAAATAAATATCTTGAGTAACTGATAAATCCAAACGATTTACAAATGGTAATACATTTCCATTTCGTTCAGCATATTGACCTCTTCGAGTAGATAAATAAGGATCTTGATCAATATAATTATCGAATGCAGCTTGTTGATCGGCTTCTGAATAAGTTGCATTAGGAAAACCTTGAGCAGTAACTACGTTTGGTACAAATCGAATATCGGAACCTTTTTGAGGTACAAATAACAAATCATTACCCGAAATTCCATCACGGTTTAAATCGCCATTGTAAACATAAGAGAATCTATTTTTTTGTTCAGCAATAAAACCAAAATTGATAGAAGTTGCTCCACCTACTTTTTTACCGTATTCAAAACGGTAACCTAAAATACCTACAATTCTATGAGGAATATCGTTATCTGATAAAGACAATTTTAAATCATTATTACCATTAACAGAACGAGCACCTGTAAATGAACTTGCTGCAATTGAACCTGATGACATTAAATCTTTAGCTTCCCCTTTTGTGTAAGCAATTGAACCCCAAAGTCCTCTTTGAATTGGATATTCTAATTTAAATGTGGTTGAATAAAAATAACCCTGATTGGTGTTTTGTAAAACAGCTGCTCTAGTTACGTTATCATTAATTGTTAACCCAGCAAAGTTTGAAACAGTACCTGTAGAAAAAGCATCAAAACCAGCACCTGAACCACCTAATCCAGCAAAAACTGGTCTTCCGTCTGGTCCATTATAAGTTCTTGTTGCGTTTTCTAGGTTAGCATCTGTGTAATAAATAGCATTTATGTTTTTAGCATAAATTCCTTCAATTGTTCCAATAAATCCAAATGGTAGTTTTTGATCTACTGCAATGGTAGATTTCCAAACTTGTGGAAACTTGTAATTTGGGTTTGTAAAAGCCAAATCATACGATGATGGTGCTGCTGTTGTAGCATTAGCCGGTGTAAATTGAGAAGGATCTACTGAAAAAATTGCAGATGTTGCATTCGAATTTTGATTAACATAACCAGTTAAAATACCATTATTTCCAATTTGATTTGAAATGAATACATAAGGTGGTTTTCCTGTAAAAATTCCAGAACCTCCACGTAATTGAGTTTTTCTATCATCAAAAACATCCAAATTAAAACCTACTCTTGGTTCAAATAAAACTTGAGTGTTTGGCATTTTATTGGTATTGAATTTGTCACCATTTGCAAAAGTGTAATTCGCAATGGCAGTATTTTGCAATGCGGTGTTTTCAAAAGCAATTGTCGAAACCCTTAATCCGTATGTCAATTTAAGATTGTCCATTACTTTCCATTCGTCTTGCAAATAAGCATCAACTCTATTCGATTTTAAAACTTGTAAAGGCACTGCACCTCCGTCAAGTGCTGAGTAACGGTATTGAAAACGAACTGCAGTGTTACCAGTCGAAACAACTGGAATAACTGGCGTTGTAGTCCCGTTTGGATTTGTTGCAACGTAAGCATTTACAGTATTTTGAAAATCTAATAATGAATCAAATGAATAATTACCGTTTGATTGTGGAAAGAAAGAGTTATTAGATATAAAACGCTCAAAATTTAAACCACCAACAATTGTATGTTTGTTCAAATATTTAGTAATATTGTCGGTAACGTGTAAAGTAGAATAATCTAATTTATTTTCATTTGTAAAAGGATCTAACCCTAAAGAAATGTTATAAGGTGTGGCCAATGAGGTACTTAATGGATTTAAAGGATCGGCTGTTTTAACACGAATATCAATTGTAGGAAACAATGCACCTTGTTTATCTCTATCTTCAATTTGTTTATCGTACCCTACAATCAAGTTGTTGTGTAACGTATTTGTAAATTTAGTGTTTAATTCGGCAACTATAGAACGAGTATTATCAAAAATTACATAACCACTATTTTTAAATGCAATGGCGGTTGATGAATTTGAACGACCCCCAATTAAGGTTCCTGAGTTAGAAATAGGTTGGTCCGATTGAGAATCGTGATTTACATAACGAACAGACAGTTTATTGTTATCATTAATGTTCCAATCCAAACGAATTAAATATTTTAACGATTTTGAAATAGCATCGTATTGTTCAAATGGTCCAGTTTGGTAACCCAATTTATTAGCCAAAGAAGATACTAATAATAAATCACTATAATTTGCGGCTGTAACTTGGCTGCCTCCATTAGGTGAACCAGTAGTAGTCCACGGAGTTGCTGGTGTTATATTATCAATTTTTTCAATATTAGCAAAAATAAATAATTTATTTTTTATAATTGGAGCGCCAAAACGAGCTCCTAAAATACTTTCGGTAAATGGTGAAGAATTCACAATTAAATCTCCAGCTTTGTTTCCTAAATAACTTGCAGAATTGTTTCTGTTAGAAGTATAAACAGAACCTTGAAATTCATTAGTTCCAGAACGGGTTACTGCATTAACTCCAGCTCCTAAAAACCCTGATTGACGTACATCAAACGGGGCAATGTTAACTTGTAATTGCTCAATTGCATCAAGTGAAATAGCTGTTGAACCTGTACGCCCACCTGCTTGCGAGTCGTTTCCTAAACCAAAACCGTTGTTGAAAATAGAACCATCAATAGTAAAGTTGTTTAAACGAGCATCTTGACCACCAAAATTACTTCCATCACCATTTGCATTATACTTGGTAATTGATTTGATAGAACGTGAACCAATAATTGGCACTGCATTTAATTCTCTATTTGAGAAAGATTGTGAAGCACCTGTTCTGTTTTTAGAGATAATATTGTTTTTAGCAGTTGTTTTCACTACAACTTCTTTTAAAACAGAGGCTTCATCATCTAATACAAAACTCAAACTTATTGCATTTCCTAACGGAGCTGTTACTTCATCGATTACTGATGTTTTGAAATTAATAAACGATACTTTAACAGTATATGGTCCACCTGGTCGTATTGCCGGAATACCAAAATTTCCTGTCATGCCAGTAGTGGCAAAGTATTTTGTACCTGAAGGTTTATGAATTACTTCAACAGAAGCTCCAGGAACGGTTAATCCTTTGTTGTCTTTTACAGTTCCATTTATGGAGGAAGACGTAACTTGAGAAAATCCTAATGAGGCTACAAAAAGCAACATTAAAGATAGTACCAATTGTTTAAATTTTTTCATTTGTTGTATTTGTTAAAATTTACGCAAATTTCATATATTAATTACAAAGATATGTTAATTTAATGTTAACAAAAAAATGTATTCGCAATATCTTAAATATCAAACAAAAAAAATTACATTATTATTAATAAAATCAATTTATAATATTAAATTACGAATTTTTAACATAATAATCTAACAACATTTTAGTCGAACTGTCATGGTTTTCAATTTTTTTAGTGTTTATTTCAGCTAGAATACTGTTTGCCAATTGTTTTCCTAACTCGACACCCCATTGATCGTAACTAAATATGTTCCAAATAATTCCTTGAACATAAATTTTGTGTTCGTACATTGCTATTAAACTACCCAAACTTTCGGGAGTTAATTTATTAATCAAAATTGTATTGGTAGGCTTATTGCCTTTAAAAACCTTGAATGGTTTTAAAAAATTTACAGCATCAATTGTTAATTTCTGTTTTTTTAATTCGTCTTCAACTTGAAACTCTGTTTTTCCATTCAATAATGCTTCGGTTTGAGCAAAAAAATTACTCATTAATTTATTATGATGATTAGTGTTGTTGTAAAGCGGTTTTATAAAACCAATAAAATCGGCAGGAATTAGTTTAGTTCCTTGATGTATTAATTGAAAAAAGGCGTGTTGTGAATTGGTTCCTGGTTCACCCCAAATAATGGTTCCGGTTTGATAATTTACAAGTTTTCCGTCACGTCCAACACTTTTTCCATTACTTTCCATTATTCCTTGTTGTAAATAAGGAGCTAGTTTTTGTAAATATTGTGTATATGGAATTATCGCTTCACTTTCGGCTCCAAAAAAATTATTGTACCAAATACTTATTAATGCTAAAATTACGGGAATGTTTTTATCAAACGATTTGCTTTTAAAATGTTCATCCATTGAATTGGCTCCAATTAATAATTTATCAAAATTATCATATCCAACGGCTAAACTTATAGATAAACCTACTGCACTCCATAAAGAAAAACGACCGCCAACCCAATTCCACATAGGAAAAATATTGTTTTCATCAATTCCAAAATTAGTAACTTTTTCAATATTTGTAGAAACGGCTACAAAGTGTTTAGCTACATCAAACTGTGTTCCCGATTTTAAAAACCAAGTACGAATGGTTTCTGAATTGGTTAATGTTTCTTGTGTTGTAAAAGTTTTAGAAACAATTACAAATAAAGTAGTTTCGGGATTAAGTTTTTTGATAACTTCTACAACGTGGTCACCATCAACATTGGATATAAAATGTAAATTAAGATGGTTTTTATAAAACTGTAAAGCCTCTACAACCATTGCAGGTCCTAAATCGGATCCACCAATACCAATATTTACAACATCTGTAAATTTTTTATCTGTAAATCCTTTTCTTTTGCCTGATAAA
>JAYUFJ010000227.1:0-14173 GCA_043738775.1 Flavobacterium sp.
TATTCTTTTGACATTCGAGTTGCCACTACATCAGCACCCAATCCGATAAGAAATTCTAATTTATCTGTTGGTAAATAGGCTTTCATTTCTTTAGTTAGCGTTGCTTTTTGAGCATCGTTTAAAGTTGGACTACCGTTACTAATTTTTTTAACAGCAACCAAGTAAGCATCAATATATCCTTTTTCCCAATCGAACATAGTTGCATTTCCACTTGCACCGTGACCAGGATAAATAACGGTCATTTTGTTCATTGCAGGTCGAATTGTTTTAAGATTTGTTAACCATTCTTTGTAATGTCCATCAGACATATAAGCGTGAACACCTTCCAGAACTATGTCGCCAATAAACGCATATTGTTTTTTGTTGTGTTTGGTAACCCAATAGGTATCTGCATCAGATTCGCCAACACCAACTTTGTTTACCGTAAAAGTTACACCTTCAAAAGTTACTGAACCTTTATTTGCAAGGGTTTTATTTGGGAAAATTCTGTTTTTTGGCCATTCATCACCAAACATTGGTGTCCATTGTTTTTCTTTGGCAGCATCAGATTTTGTGATAACATTCAACACCGCTTGAGTAGCATAAATTGGAGTGTTTTTAGTAGCAATTGTTCCCAAACCGTTGTAATGATCAGGATGTCCGTGAGTTACTAAAATTCCAACAATCGGTTTGCCAATGCTGTCAAGTTTTGCTTTTAAGTTTTTTGCAGTGCTTACTAATAATGTTCCATCGACCACCACAACGCTTTTGTCCAATTCAATGATGTACGAATTTGATAAGATGCCCGATACTGGCGAAGCATATTGATGTACTTTGAATAATTTGCTAACATTTGATTGTGCAAAAGAAAGATGTAAACCCATAACCATTGTTACGAGTAAAATTGTTTTAATTGTTTTCATAATTTCTTTTTTTAAATGTTTATTATTTATTTTTAAATTAACTCACTATTTTTATGTTAAATGCTCCGTTGTTAGTTGCACCCCAAATGCGTAACCATAAAGGCAAATACATTTCTGGACCACGAGCCGTAGTTATATCGCCTAAGTCAATAATATTACTTGACGTCCAATCGAACGAAACTAAAATTTCTTTTACTTTTTCTTTAGCATCAGCATCATTGCCAGATACAAAAACATTGTGGTCGCCATTGTTAACCATTTTTGGATTGACCATCAAGCCATTCCACATTGTGTTTAATGTTTTTACAACTTTTACATCAGGAAATTTGGCTTGAATTTCTTCGCCAAGCGATGTTGTGTTTACTTGCAATAACGTGGCTGGTTGCCCTTTTGAAAAATCTAATGGATTAGAAACATCAATTAAAACTTTTCCGTTTAAATTATTTTCTCCTGCCAATGTTAATGCTTCGATTGCATTTTCGCCAGAAGTTGCATTTACAATAATTTCTGCAAACGCGGCTGCGTCTGCAAATGTTCCGTATGAAGCATTCTCTGAAAACTTATCTGCAAATACAATTGCTTTTTCATTGTTTGCTGTTCTTGAACCCATTCTTACTTTGTGTCCTAAACTTACTAATTTTGTTGCGAGAGTTTCGCCAACTTGTCCTGTTCCTAAAACTGCTATTTTCATGTTTTCTGTTTTTTAAAAGTGTTTGTAATTATTTACTCTGCAAAGATGCGACTGTAATTAAAATTGATAATGGTAAAAAAGTGGGTTGCAATGGTCAATTACTTTTTCATTCTTTCGGTTGCAATTGCTAGAAGACCTAAATTTCCAGATTGTGATGAAAAATTAAACTTTAGTTTTGAAACCAACCATTTATCATTGGTTTTAACTAATTCACTTTCATACATTCCTTCAACTATCCAATTATCATTATCAATAAAATGATCGCCTTTGACAGCATTAATTACTGTTGCTATATCATTAATGACCGTAACTTTAAAATCAAAAAGTTGATGATTTGTTTTGTCAAAACCCGGTAAAAACCCAGCCCAACTGTCCGTTATTTGTTCTGGAGTTTGAATTGATGGTTCTCCGCCAAAAAAAGAAGTGTAGTCCAACAGAACTTTAGGAGTCATTACACCTTCTATTTTTGACCAGTTGTGCTCATCTGCACCTTTAAAAATTGTAGTAATTGCCTGAATAATTTCGATGTTTTCCATAATATATTAATTTATCTATTTTTTGATACAAAATTAATAGGTTCAATTACTTTCTTAATGGTACAAAAATGGGATGGAATGGTAAATTAATTTTCTGTTGAATGGTTACGATATGACAATAGTGCTATTTTCCGATTATACTTGATTCTTTTTATCGATTAAAGATTTTAGTATTGCTTTTGATTTATTGACTACTCACTGATTTTTGAAAATGTTGGCTTTCTAAAAATGTTCTATTTAATTGTCATTATTATTTTAAGGTTTCGTTAACAAATTTTACTGAACAATATAACTTCTAGTTGACGTTTCTGAAAGTGCAAAAAATCCAAAAGGGAAATCTGCGACATTAGTTTCATTGATTATATTACCACGAACAGTAACTGGTGGCGACGAAAATAACCCACCTGTGTTTTGTGACACGCTAATCAATTTTTCTAAATACTCAAAGTAAGGTCTTGAAATGCCAAAATGTGTGATTTTAACTACGTCGTTTGTTTTTAACTTTTCCTCTGATGAATCACTAAAAAATGAATTTCCGTTAAAAAATTCATTTGCTAAAACGTAAACATTTGGCTTAATGCTATAAGGCGTTTCTAATTTAAACAAATAAAAATCTTCAGTTGCTAATGGATCTAAGAAATTAGATTTTATCGTTTTTCCATTGTTTGTTCCTGTAATTGCTTCTTGATTTACTGAAATTATTGGTGACGTAGTTTTTAATGTTTCGCTAGCAGTATAGATTTTACCGTTGCATGAAATTCTTAAAGTGTAGCTTTGATTTAATACTGGTACAAAATTGTTACAAACATATTCGCCTGGTTGGGTTTCTACAAAATTAAAAACGGTGTTTGTGGGTATAATTTGAACATATTTAAGTTATACATTTTTACCCAAATTCAACAATTAGTGGTGTTAAATTATACTTTATTATACCAAAAGAAGAAATAAAAATAAAGACAAAACATAAAAGATAGAATCAAAAGACATTAATCAAACTTGTTTTTTAAATTTTGGAAAAATCGCTGTTGCTTTTATTGATTTTACTTTTAACCCTTGATTTTCGTAATTATCTATTTTTTAAAACCGGTGGATATTGTTCCAAAATTTTTGTTACAAACTCATTAATTAATCCATCTTTATCATTTGATTTTTGTGTTAAAGCACCTTGCCCTTCGCCTTGCCAAATCATTTCTTTCTTTTTTGCATCAATAAAATCGATATACAATGTTCCTTCTGGGTACGAGTTTACATAACTATAACCTCCGTTCATAATCCATGGGTTCCAACCAAATCTATAACCATATCCAAAACCAAAACCTGAGTTTTGTGTTACATCAACTTGCTGGTGTTCTTTAGTAAAAAAGTTAATTAACACATCTGGAGTTTCACTTTTAGCAAACCCTTTTTTTAGCATTTGATTGTCTATTGAACGTAAAATTCTTTTTTTATCTAAATCTGATATTTCTACTTTATCTATACCATTTTTATAAAATGCATAAGTTTTGTATTGCGTAAAATCGACTGATTTATCAAAATCGGAATTCACTCGAACTGCATTGCAAGAAAGTAATAAGAAAGGTATAATGATTGTTATGAATTTAAATTTTTTCATATTTAATAGGTTTAAATTGTTTAATTGTATTTAAAAATTTAATAAATCATCATTTACTATATTAGGGATGGTAATTTTCAATAAAGGTTGCGTGAGCATTGCTCTTTTTATCGCAAAAATTGCATTTTCGTTTCTTGCCCAGCTTCTTCGTGAAATTCCGTTGTTTACATCCCAAAAAAGCATTGATTCTATGCGCTTTGAGGCTTCTTTACTTCCATCAAGAACCATACCAAAACCACCATTTATAACTTCACCCCAACCAACGCCTCCACCATTGTGAATAGAAATCCAAGTTGCTCCCCGAAAACTATCTCCAATTACGTTTTGCATTGCCATATCGGCAGTAAATTTGGAGCCGTCATAAATATTTGATGTTTCTCGATAAGGGGAATCAGTGCCTGAAACATCGTGATGATCGCGACCTAAAATTACAGTGCCAATTTCGTTTTTTGCTATTGCTTGGTTGAATGCTTCAGCAATTTTAATTCGTCCTTCGGCATCTGCATATAAAATTCTGGCTTGCGAACCAACTACTAAATTATTTTCTTGTGCACCTTTTATCCATTTAATATTGTCTGCCATTTGTTGCTGAATTTCAAGGGGTGAACTTTGCATCATTGTTTCTAAAACTTCACAAGCAATTTTATCAGTTTTAACTAAATCTTCCTGTTTTCCTGATGCACAAACCCAGCGAAATGGGCCAAAACCAAAGTCGAAACACATTGGCCCCATTATGTCTTGAACGTAGGAATTGTACTTAAAATCAATCCCGTTTTCAGCAAAAACATCTGCTCCTGCTCGAGAACTTTCTAATAAAAAAGCATTTCCGTAATCGAAAAAATAAGTTCCATTTGCGGTGTGTTTGTTTATTGCTTTTGCATGCCGAATTAATGTTTCTTGAACTTTTATTTTGAATAATTCGGGATTATTAGCCATCATTTCGTTTGCTTCTTCAAATGAAATTTTAACTGGATAATAACCGCCAGCCCAAGGATTGTGCAAGGATGTTTGATCAGAACCTAAATCAATTTTTATGTTATCTTCATAAAAACGTTCCCAAATGTCAACTACGTTTCCTAGATAACCAATAGAAACAATTTCTTGATTTTGTTGAGCCTTTTTTACACGAATTACCAATTCATCAATATCTGAAATTAATTCGTTTATCCATTTTTGTTCGTAACGAATTTTTGCAATTTTAGGATTTACTTCCGCGCAAACTGTGATGCAACCAGCAATATTCCCTGCTTTTGGTTGTGCGCCCGACATTCCACCTAAACCAGAAGTAACGAATAATCCGCCTTTTGGAGATTTATTTATTTTTCTAAACCCGTTTAAAACAGTAATTGTGGTGCCGTGAACTATTCCTTGAGGACCAATGTACATATAACTTCCTGCAGTCATTTGTCCATATTGCGAAACGCCAAGGGCATTTATTTTTTCTAAATCGTCTGGTGATGAATAGTTAGGAATGACCATTCCATTGGTAACTACTACTCGTGGAGCTTCTTTGTGGGAAGGAAATAACCCCATTGGATGCCCCGAATACATTGACAAAGTTTGATCGTTGGTCATTGTTGCCAAATATTGCATTGTGAGTAAATATTGCGCCCAGTTTTGAAAAACGGCTCCGTTGCCACCATAAGTTATTAATTCTAAAGGATGTTGTGCCACGGCGTGATCCAAATTATTTTGAATCATCAACATTATTGCTTTTGCTTGTTCGGATTGCCCTGGATAATCAGAAATTGGTCGGGCTTTTATTTCGTAATCGGGATGAAAACGATACATATAAATACGCCCATAGGTTTCGAGTTCAGTTTTAAATTCGGGCAAAAGTATTTCATGATGTTTTGAATCAAAATAACGAAGTGCATTTTTTAAAGCTAGTTTTTTTTCTTGAGGTGAAAGTATATCTTTTCTTTTTGGGGCTCGATTTATTTTTGAATCAAAGATTTTTTGTTGAGGCAAAATATCAGTTATTCCTTGCAATATTTGTTCTTTAAAAGTCATTTTGATACTTAGTTTTAAGTGTGAGTTAGTTTATTCATTGAAAATCTTTTTAAGAAATAGTTTACTTTACTAAATATTTATTTTCATCGGAGTATATTGAATTTCGTATGCAACACAAAAGCGGATTTGCATATACGAAAACACACAAATTATTTTTTTAGTTCATTTGTTTTTTTATTAAAGTTATAAGGACAATGTCGGCAGCCACTTTTACAACAATAACCGCGTTTTAAGTGGTGATTTTCGGTAAAACATTTATATCCTTCAGGGGTTAAATAGTAATCTTCGCCTTCGATTAATTTATTTTCTTTATTTTTCTCAAACATAAGCACAAATTTAGCAACTTTGTGGTTATGATTGTAGTAGTTTTTAAATTTTTAACGACTAGAGGAATTCGAGGATTAACTTTGTTTCCATTTATTTTTATTGGAGATAAAGTTGATGTGTTGGATAAAGTGTTGTTAAATCACGAAAAAATCCATATCAGACAGCAATTAGAAATGTTGGTTTTGCCATTTTATATTTGGTATTTTTTGGAGTTTATTTACCGTTGGATAAAGTTTAATGATTGGAATAAAGCCTATAGAAATATTTCGTTTGAGCGTGAAGCTTATAACAATGAAAAAAACTTTGATTATTTAAAAACAAGATCTTATTGGAGATTTTGGAAGTATGTAAATTAGAAAAATGAAGATAAAAACACAACAAATTCTCTTAAAAAACACTTCTGTTGAACTTTTTATTCGTCGTGACGATTTGATACATCCGTTTGTTTCAGGAAATAAATTTAGGAAATTAAAGTACAATTTGATTCAGGCAGAAAAAGAAAAGCAAGCAACTATATTAACTTTTGGTGGTGCATTTTCAAATCATATTGCGGCAACCGCTTTTGCAGGAAATGAAAAAGGGTTTAAAACTATCGGAATTATTCGTGGAGAAGAACTAGAATTTAAAATTAATGATAACCCAACCTTGAAATTTGCAGCATCTTGTGGCATGCAACTACATTTTGTGTCGCGTGAAGATTATCGAAAAAAAGAAAATGAAGAATTTATTAACTATTTAAAATTAAAGTACGGTGATTTTTACTTACTTCCCGAAGGAGGTACAAATTATTTGGCAGTAAAAGGTTGCGAAGAAATTATTGACGAAAATGATTCAATTTACGATTGCATTTGTACCTGTGTAGGAACTGGCGGAACAATTGCGGGTTTAATTAACAGTTCCTTTTCACATCAAAAAATTTTAGGATTTCCTGCTCTAAAAGGTGACTTTTTACAAAAAGATATTCGTAAATTTGCAATCAATGAAAATTGGGAATTAATAAATGACTATAATTTTGGTGGATATGCCAAAATTACTCCTGAATTAATTGTTTTTATGAATTCATTTTACAACAAACATAAAATTTTGTTGGATCCAATTTATACTAGTAAAATGGTTTTTGGCGTTATAGATTTAATTAATAAAAATTATTTTTCTAAAAATTCTAAAATTTTGCTAATTCACACTGGTGGATTGCAAGGAATAAAAGGAATGAACAACAAGTTAAAAAGTAAAAATGAACCAGTTATTGAAACTAAATATTAAACGAAACTCTTGTTGTTTACTTGTGTTTTTATTTTTTTCTTGTAAATCTTCAAAGGTTGTAGTTTACACTCCATATAAAAAAAGAATTCCTGTTGTAAAAATTACTCCTAAAGCCAAAGAAATTAAAATTGAAAATCCGAAATCAACTTTACCAAATTCAACATCATCAAATTCAAATTCAACATCATCAAATTCAACACAAAATAGCGTTATTTTAGAAGCAACTACAAAAGTTAAAGTTACTAATGCAATGGTTTTAGAATATATTTTAAGATATAAAACTATTGCTAAAACCGACATGACCAAATTTGGAATTCCAGCAAGCATTACTATAGCTCAAGGAATTTTAGAATCTGGAGCAGGTACTGGACCTTTAAGTGTTCAAGCGAACAATCATTTTGGTATAAAATGCACTTCCGATTGGACTGGCGCTAGCATTCGACACGATGATGATAGTTTACAAGAATGCTTTCGAAAATACAACGAACCGTTTGAATCGTATAACGATCACTCCAAATTTTTAGCAAATCGAACTCGTTATGCAATGCTTTTTAAATTAGAAAAAAGCGATTATAAAGGCTGGGCAAATGGTTTAAAAAATGCTGGTTACGCAACAGATGTTAGTTACCCAAGTAAGTTAATTGGATTAATTGAGCGTTATCAATTAAATCAACTTGATAACGAAGTTTTAGGAAACGATTTTAATCAAGTAATCAAAAATGTAGAAGAAAGTGAACCTAAAATAGGTAAAATAGAAACTACAGTTACATCAAGCCCTGAAACTCATATTGTCGAAAAAGGAGATACTTTATATTCGCTATCAAAAAAATACAACATTTCGGTTAACGAAATAAAGCAAAAAAATAATATAACAGATACCGGAATTTCATTAGGACAAACATTAATTGTTAAGTAATAAATTCCAAAAGATAAAAAGATAAATTCATAAAATTCTATATTTAAAATGCAATACCAAAGAAGCAGTATATTATTTACAGAAGCGGAAAAAGTAATTCCAGGCGGCGTAAATTCGCCAGTTCGTGCCTTTAAATCGGTTGGAGGAACTCCAATATTTGTTCAAAGTGCCAAAGGAGCCTATTTGTTTGACGAAGATGGAAATAAATTAATTGATTACATCAACTCTTGGGGTCCAATGATTTTGGGTCACGCCTATCAACCTGTAATTGAAGCGATTACCGAACGCGCCAAAAAAGGAACTTCGTTTGGAATGCCAACAGCGTTAGAAACTGAAATTGCAAAATTAGCCATTTCAATGGTGCCAAATATTGATAAAATTCGATTTGTAAGCTCAGGTACCGAGGCTTGTATGAGTGCTATTCGCTTGGCGCGAGGATTTACAAAACGTGAAAAAATCATCAAATTTGCTGGTTGTTATCACGGTCATTCTGATTCTTTTTTGATTCAAGCAGGTTCAGGCGCTATTACTTTTGGGTCACCAAACAGTCCTGGAGTTACCGTGGGAACTGCAAAAGACACCTTACTTGCCAATTATAATGATTTGGAAAGTGTTCAAAAATTATTTGAAGCCAATAAAAATGAAATTGCCGCTTTGATTATTGAACCTGTTGCCGGAAATATGGGTTGCATTCCGCCTTTGTTTGGATTTTTAGAAAGCTTGCGAGATTTGTGTACTGCAAACGGAACCTTATTAATTTTCGACGAAGTAATGACAGGTTTTCGATTGGCAAAAGGAGGTGTTCAAGAATTATATAATGTAAATGCCGATATAGTTTGCTTCGGAAAAGTAATAGGTGGAGGTTTACCAGTGGGAGCCTTTGCTGCTCGTAATGAAATTATGAATTATTTGGCACCACTTGGTCCAGTTTATCAAGCGGGAACTTTATCGGGCAATCCGTTAGCAATGGAAGCTGGGTTGACTATGTTAAAAGCACTTAATAATGAAGTAATTTTCGAACGATTAAACCAAAAAACCAATTATTTAAAAGAAGGAATTGATAAAGTTTTGTCCGAGAACAATATTGATTTCACAATAAATAGTGTAGGGTCAATGATATCGGTACATTTTGATAAAAATCCTGTTATTAATTTTGAAACTGCCAAAAAAGGAGATAACGAAACCTTCAAAAAATTCTTTCACGGATTATTGAATGAAGGTGTTTACATTGCTCCATCTGCCTATGAATCTTGGTTTATTACAGATGCATTAACTTATGATGACTTGGATTTTACAATTAATGCAATAAGTAAAGTTGCAAAATCATTATAAAAAAAATCCCGTTTTAAATTTAAATAAAACGGGATTTGATTAGTTTATTA
This sequence comes from Flavobacterium sp., assembly GCA_043738775.1. Classification (GTDB taxonomy): domain Bacteria; phylum Bacteroidota; class Bacteroidia; order Flavobacteriales; family Flavobacteriaceae; genus Flavobacterium. Next base: position 9,643 of record JAYUFJ010000227.1, read on the forward strand.
ATCTTTCAAAAAGTACTTTATCTTTTTCTAAAATTTGCATTTGATTTCCATCTAGCGAAGCTCTTATTTTTGCCTCTGTAACTCTTTTTATTTCAGATATTCTTTCGGCTGACATTTTAGAATTACTTAAAACAAGATACTTCATCTCAAACAAATTGTAAAAATCGTGAAGTTGAGTTTCATTTAAACTTAATAGTTTGCCAAGTTCAGTAGCGTCCTTTTTTGAATATTCTTGAACATTGATTTTTGAATAGTCAACCGCAATTTTTGGTTCAACTTTAGTTTTTGTAACTTGAGCAGATGCAACTATTGATAATCCAAAAAATAAAATAGCAATAAAAAATATTTTTTTCATAATAAATAAGGTTTAAATAATTCAATATCCAAAAATAGCATTTAATTGTGAAAAAACAAATTTATTTTTTGGTATAAAATTTAGTTTAATTTTTCTTCTTTAATTTCTTTCATTTTTTCTCGTATTTTTTCTTTTCTTTCTGCTTGCATTTTTTCCCATTTTCCAAACTGCTCTGGATTCAGAATTTGTTTCATTTTACCAGCTGCATTTTTTTGAGACTCTTTCAAATCGGCTATTAAATTCTTTTTTTCTTCTTTCGATAACTTATTTCCCTCAGCTTTTTTAGATTTAATTTCATTCATTTTTACTTCTCTTAAAGTCTGTGAATCGGTTAAAACTTTGCGCACTTCAATTATTTGATTTTCATTTAAACTCAAATCGGTTGTAATTTTTTTTAGTTGAAAATCAATTTTTTGATCTGTTGTTTTTTTGTCCATTTTTTCCAACGGTTCAAGTTGGTCTTGAGCAAAAGTGTTAAGTCCGATAGCAAATGCGATAATTAAAAATACTTTTTTCATTTTTTTAAATTTTTGAGGTTATTGTAACTTTGAATCGGAAATTGTAAAAAGGTTTAATTTAAATTAAAAAGTTATAATTTAAAATAGCCTTTTTCTGAGGTATCGTGAAATGATATATCGTTTTTTTCACAAGCTTTTTTCCAAATTTTAATATATGATTTGTAATTTGATCCATCTGCAACAATAAGCTCGGGTTTTTGTGTTAAAAACAATCTTTCTAAATTTATTTTAGCCGAATTTGTTAAAATCAAAACATCCATTTTTTCGTTTGTTATTAAAGTTTTTTCATCTAGTAAAACTATTTTTTTATTGTTAAAGAAGTAAAAATTTTGAACTGGATTTATTGTTGTTTCAGTACTAAAATTGGCAACCAAATAGGATTTTAATGAACTATTTTCTTTTGTTTTTTTCAAAACAGTATCGTTGGAAAATACCATAGTTTTTTTGCCATTTCGTTCACAAATTAAACTACTCTTTTTTTGACTAAAAACGATGAACTCTGTTGTTTTTGAATTGCTAAATTTTGTTTGAATTAAAATTATTTGAAACAATAAAACTGAACCTAGACCAACAATTAATTTTGAAAACGACGGTTTTTTTGCCCAAATAACCCAACAAATAATTGATAAATATAAACTCAACATTATATAACTTGTAATTGGAATATCTTTAAAAATAAAATTTTCAAATGAAGCCACCCAAGCAATAATTTTATTTAACAACCAGATGCTTTTTTCTAATAAATGCATCAATGGCAACCAAACTATATTAAAGCCAGCTAAAATAACAACTACTACGCCTAATGATAAAATGAGCGTTAAAAAGGGTAAAATAATTAAATTGGTCACGAAAAACAACCCTGGAAATTGATGAAAATAATAGATACTCATTGGTAAAGTGCCAATTTGCGCAGCAAACGAAACAGTTATGATATCCCAAAAATAACTTACAATTTTATTTTTTGGATTGTAAATAGACGAGAATAAAGGTTGCAACCAAACTATAAAAAACAAAGCTACATAACTCAATTGAAAGCCTACATCGAATAAAAAAGAAGGTTTAAAAAGTAAAATTATCATAATAGAAACCAACAAAGTATGGTAAATGTTGACACTTCGTTTTAAATGGCTTCCAATAGTTAAAATTGAAAACATTGCTACAGATCGAACAACACAAGGAGCCAAACCTGCTAAAATTCCGAATAACCAAAGGCAAATTAATATAATAATTACTTTTAAAAGTGAACCTATTTTTGAGTTTGGAATTGGTTTGAGTAAAAAAGTAATAAAAATTAAAATAAATCCAACATGCAAACCAGAAACTGATAAAACGTGAATCGCTCCTGCATATTGATAGTCTTTTAAAATTTCGGGTGAAATATCTTGTTGTTGACCTAAAATTAAGGCTATTACCACATTCAATTCTTTCGAACTAAAATTATTTTTTTGAAGATTTAAAATGATTTTATTTCGGATTTCTGCTGCGTAGTAATTTAAATTTTTATCATATAAATTTCCAATTTTCACATCTTCAATATAAACATAAACTTGCCCATAAATTTGTTGATTTTCAAGATACTTAGCATATTCAAACTGGTTCGGATTGTTTGGTTTTCGGTTTTTGTAAATGCTACCTTTTAGTTTTAAATGGGAACCAATTTTTAATATTGAAAGAGTTGCATCGTTTTTAATATTTAAAATTAATTTACCAGTTTTTAATTGATTATTAATCTTTTCAACTGCAACTATGTAACGATAATTGGTTTCTGAATTTTTTAATTTTTCGAGTACATTTACTTCTAAATTGGTATCGCTTTTTAAATTTTCTATACAATATATGTAATGGTTAAATTTTAGTTTTTCATTATGAAACACACAAGTTGCAATTCCAAGAAAGAAAGATATAATTAAACTTAAAAATCCAAAAAAAGATTTAATTTTTTTTAAATAAATTACGTAAAGAATTAAAATACTAACCACTAATGGCATAAAAACCACAATTGGTTTTAACGAAACATACTTGGAGAAAATTATTCCAAAAACAAAAAAAATACTAACTTTAGCTAAGGGAAAATTTAAAACTTTCATTTGATCTAAAAGTAATAAATTATAAAAAAACTACTCAATTACTCGATTTAATTGCGCAAACGTTTTATTGTAATAGCTGTCTTTTGTCGACGAAATAATAACACCTTTGTTGGTCGATGAATGAATAAATTTAAGTTGATCGTCTAATATTTCTACAACCATACCTACATGATTAATTTGATTATTTCCGTTGGTTTTAAAAAAAATTAAATCTCCTTTTTTTACATCGCTAATTTCCAAAGTAGTTCCAAAATTAGACATTTCTAAGGCAGTTCGAGGTAACGAAACATTAAATTCTTTACAGGTTGAATAAATTAATCCCGAACAATCAAAACCACTTTTAGTAGTTCCGCCCTCTAAATATGGACTTCCTAAATTAGTTTGTATTTTAGTTACGATATCAATTTTTATGTTTTTTGAAGTTGTTTTTATATCTAAATTTGGTAAAACTTCAATTGATTTTGGTTGCGTTTTAGAACTGGAATTATCTTTTATAATTTCACGTTTGGCTAAAGTAGTATTGTATTGGTTGCGTTTAATGGCCTCACTTTTTGAAGTAATAATAGTAGAGCTTGTTCCGCACGAAGCAAATAAAAGAGAAAACAGCAGTAAGGATAATAATTTTTTCAAAACAAATATTTTTTCAAATATACTAAAATATCACAATTACAAAAGTGCTTTTACAATTAATTTTGCCACTTTTTCGCTTGCTCCAATTCCTCCAAGTTTTGACTCTAATGTATCGTAATCATTAAGTATTTTTTTTCGATTTTCCGATTCTAAAATTTTGGTTAACTCGGTTTTAATTCGATCTGGGTTGCATTCGTTTTGAATTAGTTCGGTAACCACTTCTTGATCCATAATTAAGTTTACCAATGAAATGTATTTCAAGGTAATGATTCGTTTTGCTATTTGGTACGATATCCAATTGCCTTTATAACAAACAACTTCGGGCACTTTAAACAAAGCAGTTTCTAGTGTTGCAGTACCCGATGTTACAAGTGCGGCAACCGAATTACTTAACAAATCGTAAGTTTTATTGGCTACAAATTTTACGTTTTCATTTTTAATAAATGGTTTGTAAAACTCAAATTCTTGACTTGGAGCTCCAGCAATTACAAATTGATACTCTTTAAAATCGGAAACAGCACTCAACATTACCGATAACATTTTTGCAATTTCTTGTTTTCGGCTTCCTGGTAAAATGGCAATTATTGGCTGCTCTGATAATTTATTTTCGCTTCTAAAATCGACACTATTTTTATAGGTTTGATTGTGAATGGCATCTATTAATGGATGCCCAACAAAGTCAACTTTAAAATTGTGTTTTATTTCAAAAAACTCTTTTTCAAAAGGTAAAATCACGAATAATTTATCAAAATCACGTTTAATGGCTTCAATTCTATTTTCTTTCCAAGCCCAAATTTGTGGAGCAATATAATAATATGTTTTAATCCCTTTTAATTTTGCCCACTTTGCAATTCGCATATTAAATCCTGGATAATCTATAAAAATTAACACGTCAGGATTGAACTTTTCGATATCGGCTTTACAAAATTTTATGTTGTTTA
>JAYUFJ010000228.1:0-1816 GCA_043738775.1 Flavobacterium sp.
CTCTTTTCGACGACTTTCGGCTTTTTCTTTAATTACATAAAAATCATCTTGACGCGATTTAGATTTAGTTGTTCTAGCTTTGGGTTGACGTCGCATCCAAGCCAATTCTTTAACTAATAAATTTTGGGCTTTGTCTATACTCGAGTTTTCCGATGCAATTCGTTCTTCTTTTTTTTCTAAATAATAACTGTAATTCCCTTTATAAGTGTATAATTTTCCGTTGTCAAGTTCTATAATTTCGTTACATACTCGCTCCAAAAAAAACCTGTCGTGTGTAACCATAAACAAAGTGATATTTTCTTTAGCAAAATAACTTTCCAACCATTCAATCATTTCCAAATCCAAATGATTTGTAGGCTCATCCAAAATTAATAAATCGGGTCGATTGATTAAAATAATTGCCAAAGACAGCCGTTTTTTTTGTCCGCCCGACATGTTTTTAACTTTCATTTTAAAATCTTCCAACTTCAATTTAAACAAAATTTGTTTGAATTGCGACTCAAAATCCCAAGCATTAAATCGATCCATATCGTCAAACGCTTTAACGTAAGCATCCGAGTCGTCTGGGTTTTCCAGTGCTTTTTCATAACGTTCAATAACTTTCAAAACTTCATTGTCTGATGCAAAAATACTTTCCTCAACTGTCAATTCATCTTGCAATTGTGGTACTTGACTTAAAAAAGCCATTTTAATATCTTTCCGAATCACGACTTGCCCAGTATCTGGCTGGTCTTCACCGTTAATAATTTTCATTATGCACGTTTTGCCCGAACCGTTTTTGGCAATAAAAGCAATTTTTTGATCTTTATTAATTCCAAACGAAATGTTTTCAAACAAAGTTCTTTCGCCAAACGATTTTTTTATATTTTCTACAGAAAGATAATTCACTATGCTATTTTTTTTGCAAAAGTAGTGATTTCATTTCAATTTTTTTTGTCAAACTTTGGGTCTTTGTTTAATAAAATTCTTTATTCTAAGTTCCATCAAAGTTGATTTTTTATCAAAGTTATTAATTTAAACGGCCAAAATTTAATAAGTATATTCTGTTTTTTACCATAGCTTATTTTTTTTTGAATAAATTGTATTAAAAATAATTTATTTTTAATATAAGTAAACAACATAATCTGTAACAAAAAGAAAAGTGAATTTGCTAATTTAACCAAAGCTATCCAAAATTAATTTTTACAACTTAATAGAATTTAAAACCTATTCGAAATTGGTTTTTTTATTTTACATTTGGTAACAATTTTTATAATTTATAACCTAATGTCCAACGAAGAAAATTTAGTAACTTTTTATTCAGAAGTTAAAAAAAGTATTGAAAAAGGTACATTTTCAAAGCTTACTTTAGCTAAAACAATTGGAAATAATGAACTAATGAATATATATGTTCGTGCAGTTGTTGAAAACGAAGTGCTTATTTTAGAATTAAAATATAAATTTTGGCACGAAGAAAAAACAGAAACTTATAAAATTAACGATGCTCTTTCCGTTTTAACAACTTATCTTGGCAACCCTTTTCTTTCTATGCTTTTATTTACTACTGAAAACGATATCACTTTAAAAATAAATAAAAAGCGTGATTATAAAATTACAATTCAATCACCAACTTTTAAACACGCTGCTGATGTTATTATAGCCTTTTATAAAAATAATTTATCTATAAATTAAATTAACAACTGTTTTTAAATTTTTATAAAGTTAAAGTTTAACTTTATAAAAAAAATGAAGTTTTTAAATGATATTTTTGAAAAGCTGTATGTAAATTTTTTATCTGAAAAAACAAAAAATAAAAGTGAAAAAATAGTCGTTTTAA
>JAYUFJ010000229.1:0-1816 GCA_043738775.1 Flavobacterium sp.
GGAACATTGATTGCCACCAGAGAGTTTAGCGATAAAGACAACTCTTGTTACACTACTTTTTACAATCAAAAAAACAATAAAGTAAGTGAAGGTAGTGAGGTCAACAAGCTTAATGATGGTGAATGGAAGTACTATCACGAAGATTCAAAACAAATAATGATTCAAGAAAATTATGTAAACGGAAAATTAAACGGAATTAAAAAAGTTTTTTATGTGAGTGGAAAAATTGCTCAAGAAACTAGTTTTAAAAACGGATTAAAGGAAGGATTGGATAAACGGTTCGATGAAAAAGGTATTGCCTTGGAAGAATCCAATTACAAGAACAATCAATTTGAGGGATTGGCTATTTTTAGAAGTCCAGATAATATAATTGTTGCGAAAGGAATGTTTAGTAACGGAAAAAAAATTGGTATTTGGGAATTTAATACCAACGGAAAAATAACTAAAGAAAATTATAATTTTCAAAGTAAACGAAAATTCGCAAAACGAAAACAACCAAAATAAAATAAACTTTATTTACCATTCAATTGCATTAAACAATCATAACTTATTAAAAATTATTCATTTTAATGTAAATTTGCAATTCTAAAATTTATTATTATCACAATGAAACGAGTGGTTGTAGGTCTTTCTGGAGGAGTTGATTCGAGTGTTGCAGCCTATCTTTTACAAGAGCAAGGCTACGAAGTTATTGGGCTTTTTATGAAAAATTGGCACGATGATTCGGTTACAATTTCAAACGAATGCCCTTGGTTGGAAGATAGTAACGACGCATTGATGGTTGCCGAAAAACTCCAAATTCCGTTTCAAACTGTCGATTTAAGCATACAATACAAAGAAAAAATTGTTGATTATATGTTTAATGAATACGAAAAAGGACGAACGCCTAACCCCGACGTTCTATGTAATCGTGAAATTAAATTTGATGTTTTTATGAAAATCGCCCTTTCATTAGGTGCCGATTACGTAGCAACTGGACATTATTGCCGTAAAGGAACAATTAAAAATAATGGAGAAACAATATATCAACTCAAAGCTGGGGTTGATAATAACAAAGATCAATCGTATTTTTTATGTCAATTATCGCAACAACAACTATCAAAATCATTATTTCCAATTGGCGAATTAACAAAGCCCGAAGTTAGAGCAATTGCCTCAAAATTAAATTTAATAACCGCCGAGAAAAAAGATTCTCAAGGATTATGTTTTATTGGAAAAGTGCGTTTACCCGAATTTTTGCAACAACAATTACAACCCAAAGAAGGAATTATTTACGAAGTAAACCAAGACAACTTAATTTATTTTCAACCAAAATTGAAATTTGAAAAACATTATGATGAATTGATGCATAATTCATTAAAAATAAATTACACACCACAAATTGCCGATAAAGTAGTTGGAAAACATCAAGGAGCACATTATTTCACTATTGGTCAACGAAAAGGACTAAATGTTGGAGGTACCAAAGAGGCTTTGTTTATTATTGGAACCAATGTTAAAACCAATGAAATTTATACTGGGCAAGGTGCCAATCATCCTGGATTGTTTCGTAAAACATTATTTATTGCCAACAATGAATTACACTGGATTCGCAAAGATTTGAAACTTCAAATAAACGAAAAAGCAATTTATAACGTTCGTATTCGTTACCGACAGGAATTACAAAAAGCGACTTTACATCAATTTGAAAATGGTTTATTTATAGATTTTGATAATTTACAATCTGCAATTACCGAAGGTCAATTTGCAGCTTGGTATTTGGAAAATGAATTGATTGGGTCGGGAGTGATTTCTTAAAAGTTTTTTTGTAATTTTG
>JAYUFJ010000230.1:0-1815 GCA_043738775.1 Flavobacterium sp.
TGATGCTATTCCAGATTTGGAATTCGGTCAAATTATTTGGAAAACAGTTCGTGGAGAAGATACTATAATGCCACCACCGCGTCACAATGCATTTTTAAATAGTACCAAAAGAGAAGATAAAGATTAACATATTTATTTAAAATACTTATCAACCTATAAGTTTTTTTTGTAATTTTAAATAAAAATGCGAATTTTACTCACAGGAGCCAACGGCTATGTTGGTCGCAGGTTGTTACCCGAATTGTTAAGTCAAGGTCACCAAGTAGTTTGTTGTGTTCGTGACAAAAATCGATTGGGGTTGGACAAAACCACTTTGGATGCTGTTTCAATATGGGAAGTTGATTTTTTAGACAATCCCAACTTTGAAAATTTACCTCAAAATATTGATGTTGCCTATTATTTAATTCATTCCATGTCAACTTCTACCACCGACTTTGACACAATGGAAGCCCAAGCAGCGGAACATTTTAATGTTTTAATGAATAGAATTGGAATTAAACAAGTTGTATATTTAAGTGGAATTATCAACGAAACCAATTTATCAAAACATTTACAATCTCGCAGTGATGTTGAAGATATTTTGTACAAAGGTAATTTTAAAACTACAGTTTTGCGTGCCGGAATAATAGTAGGATCTGGAAGTTCATCATTCGAAATTATTCGAGATTTGGTTGAAAAACTGCCTGTGATGATAACTCCAAAATGGGTTTTAACCCGTTGTCAACCCGTTGCTATTCGCGATGTAATACAGTATTTAATAGGGGTTTTATTGCGTGATGATTGTTTCAATCAATCGTTTGATATTGGCGGTCCCAATATTATAACTTACAAAGAAATGATGTTACTTTATGCTAAAACTCGTGGTATTAAACTTTGGATTTATACATTCCCATTTTTTTCGCCAAAAATATCGTCTTATTGGTTGTATTTTGTAACATCAACTTCATATAAATTGGCATTAAATTTAGTAGATAGTATGAAAATGGAAGTAGTTTGTAAAGACAACAGATTACAACACCTATTGGGCATTAAACCCATTACATACGTTGAAGCCATTAAGCTTGCTTTTAAAAAAATTGAACAAAACTTAGTTATTTCAAGTTGGAAAGATAGTCGAGCCAGCGGACGTTTTAAATACAATTTATCAGAGTTTATACAAGTTCCCACATTTGGTTGCATGAAAGATCATAAAACCCGAAAATTAACTTCAATTCAAAATGTTGAAATTTCGTTAAATAAAATTTGGAGTATTGGTGGGGATATGGGTTGGTATTATGGCGATTGGATGTGGAAAATGCGAGGCTTTATTGATAAACTTTTTGGAGGCGTTGGAATTCGAAGAGGTCGTACTCACCCAACTCATTTAGACAATGGTGATGCACTAGATTTTTGGCGCGTTTTATTGGCTAGTAGAGACGAAAAGAGATTATTATTATTTGCAGAAATGCGAGTTCCTGGTGAAGCATGGCTAGAATTTAGAATTGATGAAGAAAATGTTTTACATCAAATAGCTACTTTTCGACCAATTGGTTTATTTGGTCGCTTGTATTGGATAAGTATGTTGCCTTTTCATTATTTTATTTTTAACGGAATGATTAATCATATTGTAAGCGAAAAATAAACTTTAAATCTTGTAACTAATTGACAATAATAATACTCTTGGTAAAATGCAAATACTAATTTTGCTTGGAATTAAAATTTAGAGTTGTGAGATATAATATTTCAACATTCTGCTAAAAAGAAATATTCAAAAAAATATCACAAAAGTTTTTAAAATGTTAACTTTTAAGACAACTTTGTAAAATGAATAGAGAA
>JAYUFJ010000231.1:0-5129 GCA_043738775.1 Flavobacterium sp.
ATAGGGTTTGAAAATTTTCCACCACTAGAAAATCCTTATGGAACAATTTCGGCAACCGATAATCTTTCAGTTTTATTATCATCACGAATAAGAAATGTTGGTACCGATGAACCTTTACTGGCTTTGTCGGATAATTTAGGTTCAAGAACAGCTTTTTTATTAGGTGAAAATATTTGGAAATGGCGCTCACAATCGTATGTTGATAAAAAATCGTTTGATCAATTTGATGTATTTACTGATAAAATTATTCAATTTTTAGCATCAAATGATTCAAAAAAATCTTTAATTATTAATCATGAACGTTTTTATAATTCTGGAGATGCAATTGAAATTACTGCTCAATATTTCAATAAAAATTACGAATTTGATGAAAAAGCACGCTTAACAATTTTGGTGACGAACCAAAATACAAAGCAAATTAAAAAGTATGATTTATTAAAAACAACTAACAATTTTAAAGTGAATTTAGATGGCTTACCTGCTGGTAATTATTCGTTTTCAATAAAAGAATTGAATTCCAATACAAGTTATTCTAGTAATTTTGAAATATTAGATTTTGATATAGAAAAGCAATTTGTAAATTCAGATGTTACAAAGTTAAAACAATTGGCAAATCAAACCAAAGGAATAGCATTTGTGCCCAATCAAATTGATAAGTTAATTGAAACGCTTTTAAAAGATGAAAGTTATAAACCTATTGAAAAAAACGTAGTTAAGAAAACACCAATTATCGATTGGATTTGGATATTGATTTTAATTTCAATTAGTTTGTCGCTGGAATGGTTTATTAGAAAATACAACGGAATGTTGTAAAATTAAAATTATAAAAAAATGAAATACAGTGTTTTAGCTTCTATTTTTTGTCTACAAATAATATTCTCCCAAAACACAATTCAAACCCGTTTTGCAGTTCCTGATGGTTATGTAAGAACCAATGAATCTGAAAATTCATTTGCTAACTACCTTCGACATTTACCTTTAAAACCCTACGGAAGTCAAGTTAAGTATTATGATGGAACAATAAAAAATAAGTTAAATGTTTATGACGCAGTAATTGATTTGCCAATTGGAAATAAAGATTTGCATCAATGTGCAGACGCTGTTATGAGATTACGAGCCGATTTTTTTTACCAAAATAAACAATACGACAACATCCATTTCAAATTTACAAATGGTTTTAATGTGCCTTACAATAAATGGCGTGAAGGTTATAGAATAAAAGCAAAAGGTAACAAAACTAGTTGGGTTAAAACAGCAAAACCGTCGGACTCAAAAGAGGAGTATTGGAAATATCTGGAAATTATTTTTAATTACGCAGGAACTTCATCATTGGAAAAAGAATTAAAATCTGTTTTATTTTCAAATATTCAAATTGGAGATGTATTTATTAAAGGTGGATTTCCTGGTCACGCAGTTATTGTAGTCGATATGGCTGTAAATTTAAAAAACAATCAAAAATTATTTTTATTAGCCCAAAGTTATATGCCTGCTCAAGAATTACAAATAGTATTAAATCCGAGAATTAGTAGCAACAATCGAGTTTGTTGGTATAGTTCCTCTATAGAAACTAATTTGGAAACTCCCGAGTGGTCATTTAAAACGTCGCAATTAAAACGATTTTAATTTATGAAATTCTATTTGTACATTATTGCATTAATTGTTTCAAATTATGGATTTTCTCAAAAAAATACTAATATGATTCAAATTTTACTTAAAGTTTATTCAAATTCAATTGCTGGTTTTAAAGACAATAAATTATTTTTTAAAGATGGAACTTCATTAATTTACGATGATTTTAAAAGTAAAAATGATGCTGATTTAATTGATAATCCTGATATTCAAGACCAATTTATTTTCGATTACTCAATAAATAATTCACATCAAAACGATGCTGGACGAATTCGAAATGAAAACTTTTTCAAGAAAATTTACGGAAGCACTAGCTCCGAAGTTAAAAAAAAATTAGTAACGATAGCTTGGTGTCCAAAGCTAATAAATCAAAAAATAGAAGTAACTACTGCAAATAATTTTGATAAAATAGTTGAACAATTATCATCGGAATTAGACGATCACCCAGAATTTAAAAAGTACATTTCAAACATTGGAGGAACTTTTAATTGGCGAAAAATTGCAGGTACGAATCGTTTAAGTATGCACAGTTTCGGAATGACGATTGATATAAACGTTAAATATTCCAATTACTGGCAATGGAATTGTAAATGTACCGATGAGTCAAAAAAATTAACGTATCAAAATCAAATTCCGCTTGATATTGTGAAAATATTTCAAAAATATGGCTTTATTTGGGGTGGAAACTGGAAACATTATGACACTATGCACTTTGAATATCGTCCAGAATTTTTTGAAATGTAGTACTTATAAGTTTCTCATTAAATACTTATCATAAAATAGAGCGTTTTAAAATAAATATATACATTTGAAAATCAATTAAACTAAGTTATGACAGAAGCACATTATCATTTAATAGTAAATCATTTTCCAATTATTGGAACAATTTTAGGTTTTGGAATTTTAATTTTTGGTATCATTTTCAAAAACTATTCAGTTAAAAACACGGCTTATTCTTTGTTTATAGTTTCTGCTATTTTTGCAGCATTATCAATGTTTACTGGTGAAGATGCAGAACGAGCTGTGGAAAATATGCCAAATATTGGACATCATATAATTCACGAACATGAAGAGATTGCCGAAAAATTAGCCTTGATTTTATATTTTTTAGGAGCGTTTTCAATATTCGGGATGTATTTGAACATAAAAAATCACGCAAAAGCAAACCTATTTTCTTTTTTAATAGCATTATTGTCATTAATTGGAGTTGTAATTGCCATAAATGTTGGAACATCTGGTGGTGAAATTCGACATACTGAAATTCGTGTAGAAGTTAGTAAAAACAATACTTCGGAAAAAGAATCTGTCGAAAATAAAGAATAAACAACTTATAAAATTTTATTATTTTTTTAAATTAATTTGTTTTTATACAATTTTAACTTCTATATTTGCCTAAATAATTTTACAAATGTTTATTACAAAATTACATCATCATCATTTTCATTATTGCTCTCAAGCGATGTGTTAATAGTATGCGTGTAAATCACAATATTTAAAACCCGTTTGAGTACTTCAAGCGGGTTTTTTAATTCCTAAAATGGTACTCAAACTTTAAAACTTAAAAACAAACAAAAATGAGTACTTTAAAAATTGCAATTCAAAAATCGGGTCGTTTAAACGAAGACAGCATTCAAATGCTTAAAGATTGTGGCATTTCAATAAACAACGGAAACGACCAACTAAAGGCTGAAGCATCAAATTTTCCGTTGGAAATATTGTTTCTTCGCAATTCGGATATTCCTCAATATTTAATTGATGGAGTAGTTGACGTAGCAATTGTTGGCGATAATTTACTAATTGAAAAAGGCAAAAACATTATTGTAGCCGAGAAGCTTGGTTTTTCAAAATGTAAAGTTTCGGTTGCAGTACCTAAATCGTTTAAATACAATTCAATACAAGATTTGAATAATTTACGAATTGCAACTTCATATCCAAATACAGTAATTGACTTTTTTAAATCAAAAGGGATTACAGTTGATATTCATCAAATTTCAGGATCAGTTGAAATAGCGCCTAACATTGGGCTTGCCGATGCAATTGTAGATATTGTTTCAAGCGGTAGTACTTTGTTTAAAAACAATTTAAAAGAGGTAGAAGTGATATTTAAAAGTGAAGCAGTTTTAGCAGTTTCTCCCAAAATTACTCCTGAAACAGAGGCTATTTTAAATAAACTACGATTCCGAATTCAATCGGTTTTGAGAGCAAAAAAAAGTAAATACATTTTAATGAATGTTCCAAATGAAAATATCAAAAAAGTAAGTGAAATACTTCCTGTTTTAAAAAGTCCAACTGTTATGCCGTTATCGGAAATAGGTTGGAGCAGCGTTCAATCGGTGATTGAAGAAGATACATTTTGGGAAGTTATCGATCAATTAATAGATGCCGGAGCCGAGGGAATTTTGATTTGCCCAATAGAGAAAATGGTATTTTAGTTTAAGAAATCTAATTTATAATTTACCAAACAAAATTTAATGCATTTAAATTCTTTAACGATTTAAAAATAAAATATGAACAAAATATATAATCCAAAAAAATCAACTTGGCACGATATACTAAAACGTCCAACTGCCTCGTTTTCGGATATTGAAGTAACTGCCAAAGGAATTTTTAAAGAAATTCAAATTAAAGGTGATGAAGCAGTTGTAAAATACACTTCGCTTTTTGACGGAATTTTATTAGACAACATAGAAGTTTCAAAACAAGAAATTGAAAAAGCAATTAGTCAAGTTCCAGATGAATTGAAAAATGCAATTCAACTTGCTAAATCAAATATCGAAAAATTTCATTCGGTTCAAAAAACAGCAAAAATCGAGATTGAAACCTCTGAAGGCGTTTTTTGTTGGCAAGAAAAGAGACCAATAAAAAAAGTTGGATTGTATATCCCAGGTGGTACTGCGCCTTTATTCTCAACAGTTTTGATGCTGGCAATTCCTGCTCAAATTGCAGGTTGTAAAGAAATAATTTTGTGTTCACCGCCCAATAAAGAGGGTAAAATTGATCCAGCAATTTTATTTACTGCAAATTTATGTGGTATAAAAAAAATTTTAAAAGTTGGAGGTATTCAAGCAATTGCCGCAATGACATTTGGAACAAAATCGATACCAAAAGTTTATAAAATTTTTGGTCCTGGAAATCAATATGTAACTGTTGCTAAACAGCTTGCAACTCAATATGGAATTGCAATTGATATGCCAGCTGGGCCAAGTGAACTTTTAGTAGTAGCTGATCAAAGTGCCAATGCAAGTTTTGTAGCCTCAGATTTATTAAGTCAAGCCGAACACGGTGCCGATAGTCAAGTAATTTTGGTTTCAACTTCAAAAACTTTTATTGACGAAGTTGAAATCGAATTAAACCAGCAAATTCAATTATTGCCCAGAAAATTTATAGCCGAAAAAGCTATTGAAAACTCAAAATTAATTTATGTCGAAAATGACGAAATTGCTTTAGATTTAATTGATGAATATGGTCCTGAACATTTTATTATTTGTACTAAAAATGAT
>JAYUFJ010000232.1:0-1803 GCA_043738775.1 Flavobacterium sp.
TAATTCAAAAACAAACCAGTATAGTTATGGTTTCCGATTCTTTACCATATCCTGTGGTTTTTACATTTCAAAATGTTTTTATTGTTTTAATAACCATTATTTCATTAGGATTTTTAGCTAGTATTATCGCAAGTAGTCGTGTTAGTAAAAAATTGCTCGAATAGATATTACTAGTTATCTAAATTTGTTATAACTTTATAGTTTTGAACAAATTGCTGTAATGATTAACAAGCGTTTATTAATTAAAAACCTATTAGCTCATAATGATGAGTGTTCGTTTTACGATAAAAAACGCCAGTTAAACCTTCACTCTCGCGAAGGAAAATCCAAATTTTTAAAGCATATTTGTGCTTTATCGAATTCTAATCCGTTTAACAATTCCTACATTATTGTTGGTGTAGAAGATGAGAATAATGAAATTACTGGGGATGATTTTTTTGATGACAGCCGAATTCAAAATTTGGTCAACGCTTTTTTAGAAAATCCACCAAAAATTCAATACGATAATGTTCCTTTTCCAAATTTACCAAAAGATAAAGTAGTTGGATTGGTAACAATAAAGCCAAATAAACTTAAGTCAAATTTTAAAAAAAACATCCATACTATTTTTTCAGGATCTATTTTTGTTCGCATTGGTAGCAACTCAATTCCAGTTGAATCAGTCCCAAACGGAGTTTATCCAAATAAAAACATTGTTTTATCTATTGAAAACAATTCTCGCAACAGCATCGAATTTACTATTGATGGAGTGATTGATTTTATGACCGTTCGTCATAAAGATTTTGCATCAAAACACAAGGTTTTTAAAGAGTTGTTTGTTATTTGTTGGTCGGGAAACATTAAAAAGATTCGTGGTTCAACTTTTTACTCTAGAGTAGATATTGAACTTATAAACGAGCGAGTAAAACTTTTTTATTCCGCCTTAGATGTTGTAACAATTGACTTTGACGACAATTCATTTACAATAACCGAATTTGTTCCACTAGGGTTAAATGATAAAACTAGTTACTACCCGTTGGAAAAAGTTACTATCAATTTTTATGAAAATGGATATCATAACATTGAAACCGAATTGTTGTTTAAACCACCCGAGTTCAACCGAAAAATGCTGTTTCACATCTATAACGCCACTTTAACATTATTATACAAACTTCAAAAGTCGCAAGTTTTAACCGAAAGAGAACAATTTGACTTTGAAAATATCCCTTACACTTTAATGATTTGTTTTTTAAACGGTTTTACCGATGCACAACAACAATTAATAGATGCTAAAATTATATTTAAAAATCAAGACTCAAAAATTGGTTATCAAAACTTTAAAGAAGTACTCCGAATTTTAAGAAAAATTAAATACAATAAATAAAAAATTATCATAAAACACTCACTATTTAAAGTTAACTAATTGTTATTTCGACATTTATGTTTGATTTTAACAAAATTTTATATAAATTTACATTTCTAATTAAAAAACAACAAATTATGACTAAAAAAAGAACCTATCTATTTGGTATTTTGCTGACTATTTTAATCGGAACTGTTCTTTACTATTATTTATGTTGCAATTGCAGAGAATGTTTTAATGATAAACCTGAGTTCTCAACAACTAATACTTTGCCCGAAATTCAAAAAGGAATTTTTTCATTGAAAGGTGAAGACATTGATTATCATTGTAAGAGCAATTTTAATTTTTTAAACAACAATTTTAAAACTATACTTCCTGTTATAGATTCAATTAACATTGGAGTTGAAAAATTAAAAACGGTTTTGGAAAAAGGTGGGCAAAAAGTAAATATTATAGGTTAC
>JAYUFJ010000233.1:0-1802 GCA_043738775.1 Flavobacterium sp.
AACAACTACAACCCCAAAATTATTACAGGTATTTTTATAATTATTTGGACCAATGATACATTTGCTTATATTGTAGGAAAATCAGTAGGTAAACACAAATTATTAGAAAAAATATCCCCAAAAAAAACAATTGAAGGATTTATTGGAGGAGTTGTTTTTGCTGTTATTGCAGGGTTATTAATATCAAAATATTACATTCAACCCTTTGAAAGTTTTAAATTTAAATCGGCATTAATTTGGATGATTTCTGCATTATTAATTGGTATTTTTGGTACAATTGGAGATTTAGTAGAATCAAAATTCAAACGAATCGCTGAAATTAAAGATAGTGGAAAAATAATGCCTGGTCACGGAGGCATTTTAGATCGATTAGATAGTGTTATATTTGTAGCGCCAATTATTTATTTATTTTATCAAATTTTATATTATGTTTCATAAAGAAGGTTACCAATCCATTTTCATTACCATTTTAGTTTCGGTTGGAATTATTTTGCTAGCAGATGCTTTTATTCCTATTTTTTGGTTGCAAAAAACAGTTCAAATAATTGCATTAATATTGCTTATAATTGTTTTACAGTTTTTTAGAAATCCAATTAGAAAAATTGTTTTAAATGAAAGTCAAGTACTTGCTCCAGTTGACGGAAAAGTAGTTGTGATAGAAGAAGTATTCGAGCCAGAGTATTTTAAAGATAAAAGACTTCAAGTATCTATATTTATGTCACCTATAAATGTTCATGTAACACGTTATGCAATGAGCGGTAAAATTAATTTTAGCAAATACCATCCAGGTAAATTTTTAGTAGCTTGGCATCCAAAAGCTAGTACAGAAAACGAAAGAACAACAATTGTAATTGAAAACTCAAATTTTGGTGAAGTTTTATACCGTCAAATTGCAGGAGCATTAGCCAAACGAATTGTAAATTATGCAGTAGAAGGCACTCAAGTTGTTCAAGGTGAAGATGCTGGATTTATAAAATTTGGTTCACGAGTAGATTTATATTTCCCGTTGGGAACAAAAATAAATGTAAAGTTAAATGAAGTTGCCATAGGCGGAAAAACAGTTGTAGCCATTAAATAAATGAGTGCAGAATTAGAAATACGATTTGAAGAAGCAGTTGCAATTGCAAATACAATGACTCAAGAATCCTTGCCACAGGATGTGCAATTGCGTTTATATGCCCTTTACAAGCAAGCTACTTTTGGTTCTTCAGTTATTCGAATTTCTCCCGACTACGATTTACGAAACGCTTTTAAAACCAATGCTTGGATGCAAATAAGTCATTTAACAATTGAACAAGCAAAAGAATTTTACATTGAAGCAATACTAGAAATTCATAACAAGAATAAAAAATAAATAATGAAGAGAATAATCCTTGTTTTAATTTGTTTTCAGCTAATTTCTTGTCATAAAAAAAAACTTACCGAAGTAGTAGAAGTTCCACTACCAAGTAAGTCTGAAAAAATTGAAATTGGCGAACCAGAAGATGTGAATGCTTCTGAAGGTGCATTTAAATTGCAAAAATTTCCTTTTAAATACAGTTCCTTTGAGCCAACAATAGATGCGTTAACTTTAGAAACTCATTATTCGAAAATTTATTTAAATTTTACAAATAATCTAAATTCAATTCTTAAAGATTCTACAAATAAAGACAATGGCCTTGAAAATTTAGCCATAGAGGAAGCTTTAAATAAAATTGATTTAACTAAAGTTGATTTAAGAAATAACGCAGGAGGATATTACAATCACGGTCTTTATTTTGAAAATTTAGCAACAAAATCAAGCATTCCCAAAGATACCTTGT
>JAYUFJ010000234.1:0-1802 GCA_043738775.1 Flavobacterium sp.
CTTGTTTTGGTTTGATTGTAAATGGTAATCAACACTTCTTGAATTACATCTTGCGCTTGATCATCATCACCACTATTTGTTCTAATATAGTTTTTGACTTTGGGTACAAATTTTTTATAGATAGCATTAATTATTGCAGAATTATTTTGCAACAATCCATCTACATACATTTGATCGGGATGAAGTTTTTTTTCGTTCATAATTACCTTATTTGTTGGCTAATATAAAAAAAATAAACAATTGGGGTAACAAAGTTTTAATAGTATTGATATAGAACTATAAAGTTCATCTAATTACTGCTAAAAAAATTACCAAAAAAAAATTTGAAATAAATTCAGATTGAGTGGGTAACAAATTATAACAGGAATTGATGTAACAACAGAAAACAAAATTAATCAACAACAGAATCTGAAACAAGTTCAGATTAAAAAATTTAGAAATCATGAAAACATTAAAAAACATCGGATTAGTAGTATTGGCATCAATTGTTTTATTCGGTTGCACTCCAAATAATGAGGAAATTAAAACTGCAGCATCAGAAAATGTAGCTCCAATTAATGGAAAATATTTTTCGCCAGATGAAGCGTCAGCAGGAATAACTTTTAGATGGACACCAGTTGTTCCAAAACCACAACAAGTAACTTATCGATTAAAAGTTTGGCAGTTAATGCAAGGACAAAGTGGTAGTCAAGCCATGAGAAGTAACCAACCAATTGTTACAAAAGACGTTGATAATATAACCGAAACTTTGGTTCAAGGAATTTACAATGGCCCGTGCAAACCGCCTTATTTGTGTGATTTTATTTGGTCTGTTCAAGCCATTGACCAAAAAGGAGTTGTGCTTAATGAAAGTAACCCAACAGTATTTAATTTTTAAATAGGGTAACAAATTCAAATAGGAATTGATATAACAATATAAAAACAACAATTAAAATAATAGAAATTATGAAATCATTAAAAACCACTTTAGTTCAAATTAAAAAAATAGGATTATTAATTGCATTTGGAATAGCAATAGTTAGTTGCTCTCCTCCGCCAACTCCAGCTCCACCTCCTGCACCATGTTCTACAACAGGTACTGATTTTCAAAATATTTTCAATACCGTTTTAGGCAGTAACTCCTTGTATGATAATTATACAACAATGGATTTAGTGACACACGAGTACACCTTTAAAATGTTAGCTACCAAACAAATTTGCAAAATAGGTTATGAAGGAAATGTGAATTTAGCATCATTAACAACACCTTATACTATTGAAATTTGGGATAACTCTATAACAAGTGCTCCAATTTATACCGAAAATCAATCGTTTGGAAGTGTTTTAACCTATTACACACCTTTTACAACAGTTACTTTAAATGCAGGCAGCACCTACACAATTAAAAGAATTGTAAATAATTATGGAGGAAATATAGCAAATACAATTGGAAGAATATGTCGTTTTAATTCTGGTGGATTACCATCTAGCGCAACTGCTACTGGATCTTATATGAAAATTGTAAGTTCTAATTTTTATGGAACTGGTGGTCCAGTTCCTAATTACGGAATTCCGTTTATAGATATCGCATTTCAATAAAAAATAAAAAAAACATTCAAAACTGGGGTAACAAATAATTATTTCAGTTGATATAACAGTATAAAAACAAAATAGAATCTGAAATGGATTCAGATTAAACTAACAAATTCAATTAACAATTCTGAAACAAGTTCAGAATAAAAACTTAGAAATTATGAAAACTACATTTAAAAACATCGGATTAACTTTAGTATTGGCTGTAACACTTTTTTCTTGTACACCAA
>JAYUFJ010000235.1:0-5094 GCA_043738775.1 Flavobacterium sp.
AACCATAAAAATATTTTGGACCAAAAGCAGGCGTTGCGGCCGTAACATTGGTTAACGGATTGGTGTGAATTTCATTGTCTTGATTGGCCTGAGTAAAATTTGAGTTTCGGGCTTGTTCAAAACCACCAGTTTTATAAACAGTATTTAATGCATTGTTTACACTTGCCGAAAAACCAATTGTATTTTTACCTACACGCCACGATTTTCCACCATTTAAATTCAATAAGGTGAATTCTTTTAATTTTTCTTGTTTTAATAATTCTGCTCCACGAGTTGTAGTTGCGTCAGATACTGGAACACCTGGCGTTAATGGATTGTCATAAAAACGATCTGTTCTATTTAATGGTGCAATATCAATGTAAGCATTTCCTAAATAATTCATGTTGGCACTAATAAACCAAAATTTTGGATCGCGATATTCCACCCCAAATGATGCAGCTTGTTGCGGAGAACCTGCTTGTTTATAATTTTTTAAATTGGCTTCTCCAAAGTTGGTAACTGGTTTTGTATTAGTTGCAGTTGCATTTGAATCTTGATTCAATAAAATAGTAGGATTATTGGCATAAATGTACTCTCCGTACGCAGCACTTGCTGTTACTTTTAAAGTTGACGTAATTGGATACTCAAAGCCAAACTCTAAACCTAAATTTTGTTTGTCCAAATTAATTACAGTTTCAGAAACAAAACTATTGCTTTCGTTAGCTGTTGTTGTTGGGTCGTCAACACCTGCACCATCTCCAAAAAAGAAAGAAGTTAAAGTTTGGTTTTTAATTTTAGTATAAAAAGCGGTCAATCGCATTTTTAATTTTGGACGATTAATTATAAAACTCGCGTCAGCACTAGCTATACTTTCACTTTTTAATCCATCAACCACATTATTATTAATTCTAGCATTGTTAAATGTGTTTCTTAACGATGGAGCTTTTGTCATATAAATTCCATTAAAGTTTAAAAATTTGGTTCCCGAAATTTTATACGTTAATCCTCCTTTAAAGCCAAAGTTATCAAAAATTATTTTATCACTTTTACCAAATGAATTGTTTGGATAATATCCGTTTTTATACAATCCGTCTCTTTGATATTGTGAACGAGAATAGGTTTGAGAAACATAAAAATCAATTTTTTTATAAATAAATTTAAATTGAGTAAAAGCATCAAAATCGTTTGCAGTTAGGTTATAATTATAACCAAAAGCGTCTCCAACAACAACT
The DNA here is from genome assembly GCA_043738775.1 of Flavobacterium sp. GTDB lineage: Bacteria > Bacteroidota > Bacteroidia > Flavobacteriales > Flavobacteriaceae > Flavobacterium. The sequence goes on from JAYUFJ010000235.1 coordinate 1,212, forward strand.
TTTCGATTCGGATTATTAATATCTGATTGTTGTTGCGAACTACCAAGTCCAAATAAATTTACATCTTTAAAATAAGAACCGCCTAAAAGGTCTAGTAAATTTTGAAAATTGTGTGAATTTAAGTTTTTATAAGTTGCACCTGCATTTAACAAAATATTGTCCGATAATTGTGAACTTAAAATTGTGTTTGCTGTGAATAATTTATCGTCGGTACGGTCTTCGTATGAAGTGTAATAACTATGACCATCACCACTATTTTGATTAGCATAAATTAATTGAGACCAGTTTAATTGACCATCGGCTAAAAAAATATTTCTTTTAGCTGCACCAGTTGGAAAGTCGGGAGTGTAATTTCCATTTGCATCGTATAAAGATGTTTCATAACTTGGTAAATTTTTGTAATAACTTGGATCCGGATTATCTGCTCCTTGATAAGTTAAACGAGAATTCCCAATTTTCCCGAACTGATAAGCAACACTTGTAGTTAAATTGGTTTTAGGAGTAACTTTCCAATAATCACTCAATATAAATATAGGTTCTTCAACCGACTTATTTCTTGAATTTCGCTTTTTACCATCTTGATAGCCCCAGTTAGAATTATATCTATAACCTTTTAAATCGGCAACTTCTTGAGTATTAGGTGATGTTTTACCCGAAGAATTTTGCCCGTATATAGTAGTTAAATTTAAACTGTTATTGCTGGTCAATTTTTTTTCTACACTTGCAAAAAACGAATTTCCACTATAAGTTGTGCCTTCAAAAAAAGCTTCGTTTGCAAAACGACGGGAAGCCGAAACAACATAAGCCCAACCATCATTACGCATACCCGAAGCAATTGTTCCCATTAATCTGCCGGTATAACTAGAATTGTTTCCCGTTGCCGAAATTCTGTTTCCTGGGCGATAAATTGATGCACGAGTATTAATTTCTTGTGTTCCTAAAATGCCTCCAAAAGTATAATCAGATGGAGCAGAACCATTGGTAAATTCTTGGTTACGGGTGGCGTCATTCAACCCACCCCAGTTGCTGTATTGAGGCCGTGAATCATAAATTTTATTCATCCTTATTCCATTAATCATTACAGTTCCATATTCGTTATCCAAACCACGTATTCTAAATCTAGATAACCCCCAATTAAAAGCTGCTGTTTGTAAAAATGCATCTCGTGAAGATTGTAATAAACTTGAGGTGCTTTCCGATCCACTATTATCATCCGTTAAATCAGTATCAGAAAGAGTAATCAAATTTACTTTTTCATCTTCGGTTATGTCTTCTTCTATAACAACAACGCCTAAATTTAAAATTTTTGATTTTTCGATTTCTATATTCAACAATTGATCTTTATAACCACTGTTTCGAATTTGAATTAATTGATTCCCAACCGGGATTCTTATAAATGCAAATTTTCCTTCTTTGTCCGTTACTTCGGTTAAATTTAAGTTTTGAACCGAAACCACAACATTTGACAGAGGTTTTTGAGATTTTGAATCCACAATTTTTCCAGACAAGCCACCACTAGCTTGAGAATAAACAAAAAGTGTTTGAACAGTAAGTAGTAAAATTAGTACAAGTTTTTTCATAAATAATGTTAAGTTAATTTTAAGATTTGAATTCTTGCGGATGCAAAAGTACATTATTTTAATAATAATATTTACATTTGAAAAAAAATTGTTTTTAACATAACATTACGAAAACATTCATTCTATGAGAATTACAAAATTAATTGCTGTATTTGTTCTTATTTTAGCAAATCAAATTGGGTTTTCGCAAACCAAAAAGTTTCAAATTCATACGGTTGCTTTTTACAATTTCGAAAATTTGTTCGATACCATTAACAATCCAAATAATGATGATGAATGGACGCCAACTGGTTCCCAAAACTGGACTTCAAAAAAATACCATCATAAATTAGAGAACCTATCCAGAGTACTCTCGGAGATTGGAACTGGTGAAAACCCAAATTCACCCACTTTTATTGCGGGCTGCGAAATTGAAAACCGCGGCGTTTTAGAAGATTTAGTAAAAATGCCTAAAATGCAAAAATCAGATTATGGAATTGTACACTTTGATTCGCCCGATAAACGAGGAATTGACGTTGCTTTGTTGTATCAAAAATCACATTTCAAACCTACTAGTTTTGTTAATATTCCTTTATTGGTTTATAAAAATCAAGAAGCAAAATCAAACAAAAAAGAAAAAGAAGAAATCACCGATGATGCCGTTGCTGAAGATTTAGCATCGCGTAGAGTGTACACTCGTGACCAGCTACTTGTAACTGGTTTTCTTGATGGAGAAGAAATCAATTTAATAGTTAATCACTGGCCTTCACGCTCGGGCGGTGAGAAAAAAAGTTCGCCTTTTAGAGAAGCAGCAGGTGCTTTGAATCGTAAAATTATTGATTCTTTAATAAAAATTAATCCTAATGCAAAAATAATGACAATGGGCGATTTAAATGACGGTTCCTACAATCGAAGTGTAAAAGTTGCCTTGGGAGCTAAACTAAAAAAAACCGAACTTAAAGAACCGGGCGACATTTACAACCCTTTTGAACAAATGGCAAAAGACGGAAACGCAACCTTGTTTTATAGAGACGCTGGAGATATTTTTGATCAAATTATGGTTTCTCAACAACTAGTTAATCAAGATGGGGATAAAAACTTTTCAACTTTTAAGTATTGGAAAGCTGGTATTTATAACAAACCATTTATGATTCAAATGACAGGACAATATAAAGGTTATCCACTTCGGCATTCAGCAAACGAAGAAGGATTTAGCGATCACTTTCCAGCATATATTTATTTAATTAGAGAAAAAAAATAGAAAAATGAAATTACTTGTAGCCTCAATATTATTTACTATATCTGGATTTAGTCAAGATACAATTACATCGTTTCAAGCAAAAGATTTTATTGGAAAAGAAATATTCTTGAAAGGAAAAATTGCTTCGTTTAAAATGGCTAGCGAAGGAAAAACCAACAATTATATCAATATTGACAAAGCCTATCCAAACAATATATTTACCATTGTAATACCTAATAAATCATTAGAAACGCTAGGCTTTAAAATTGAAGAATCCAAAGATAAAGTCATAATCGTAAAAGGAAAAATCGAAGTTTATGAAAAAGATCCAAATCAAACGCCACAAATTTACAACCCAAAGTTTATTAAATTAAGGTAGGCAAAAGTCTCAAAAGCTTAAAAATAATTTAATCCAAAAATTCAAACAATGGCAATCGCAAAACCTTTTAACCTAAACCAATGGATAGACGAAAACCGTCATTTGTTAAAGCCACCTGTTGGCAACAAAAATATTTATGTTGATTCTGGCGATTATATAGTGATGATTGTTGCCGGACCCAACGCCCGAAAAGACTATCATTTCAATGAAACTGAAGAACTTTTTTACCAACTAGAAGGTTCAATTAACATTATAATTCAAGAGAATGGTGAACGTAAAGAAATGGAAATGAAAGCAGGCGATATGTATCTTCATCCAGCCAAAATTCCGCATTCGCCCAACCGTAGCGAAAATTCAATAGGTTTAGTAATTGAAACAAAACGAGCAGGAAAAGGATTTACCGACGGCTTACTTTGGTTTTGTGACCATTGCAACCATAAATTATACGAGGTTTACTTTGAATTACACAACATCGAAACAGATTTTTTACCTCATTTTAAACATTTTTACAATTCAATAAATTTAAGAACTTGTAAAAACTGTGGAACTATATTGAAATCCGACCCAAGATTTATAGATAAAGAGTACGAATCATAAAAAACTGTTTATTATTTTCAAAATATTATTAAGCCAATTTAGTTTTCCATTTCAAGGTCTTATAAAAAAAGGTGTTTGTACAAGCCAAAAAACTCGCTTAGGTTGATA
>JAYUFJ010000236.1:0-1796 GCA_043738775.1 Flavobacterium sp.
GCATCGCCAGTTACAGTAGCTACATTGGCTTGAGATAATAAATACATCGAAAAATCATCAGCATTTTTAATTAAATTTCCATTTAATGTTTTACCAAAAAAAGACGAAACATCTGGAAAAACATAAAAAGCACCTTCTGGAATATTAATTTTTATACCCTCAATTTCTTTTAATAAACCAACCACTAAATCTCTACGTTTATGGAATTCGGTTACCATATATTTAATTTTAGATGGGTCGGCCTCAACTGCCGCTATTGTAGCTCGTTGCGCAATTGAGTTGGCTCCACTTGTAATTTGTCCTTGCATTTTGGTGCAGGCTTTGGCAATAAATTCTGGTGCACCTATGTAACCTATTCTCCAACCTGTCATTGCAAATGCTTTTGAAACTCCGTTTACAGTAATTGTTCTGTCGTACATTCCAGGAATCGATGCAATGCTACAAAAAGTTCCCGAAAAATTAATATGCTCGTAAATTTCATCTGAAACAACAAAAATTTGAGGGTATTTTTCTAATACTTTTGCAAGTGCTGTTAACTCCTCACGATTATAAACTGATCCACTTGGATTACATGGAGAACTGTACCAAATCATTTTTGTTTTTGGTGTAATTGCCGCCTCCAATTGTTGGGGTGTGATTTTAAAATCGCTTTCAATTGTCGTTGGAACTTCAACTGGAATTCCGTCGGCCATTTTTACAATTTCGGAATACGAAACCCAAAACGGCGCTGGTAAAATACATTCGTCACCAGGATTTAAAAGTACTTGAGCTATATTAAATAAAGATTGTTTTGCTCCTGTTGAAACTACTATTTGTGAAGGTTTATAATCTAAATTATTGTCTCGCTTAAATTTTCGACAAATAGATTCTTTTAATTCTAAATATCCGTCAACTGGAGTATATTGCGAGTAATTTTCGTCGATAGCTTTTTTGGCAGCTTCTTTTACAAAATCGGGGGTGTTAAAATCGGGTTCGCCCAAACTTAAACTAATGATGTCTTTTCCCTGTAATTTTAATTCTCTAGCCAATGCCGCCATTGCTAAAGTTTGTGAAGTAGATAAATTGTTAATTCTATTTGATAATTGATTCATAGTAAGGTTAAATAAAAAATGCACCGAGGTGCATTTGTAATGGTTAGTTTAAATAATTATGCTACTAGCTGGGGCTTTTGTCCTAATTCTTTTAAATGTTTAAAGTGTGATAAAACTGCTGATCTCATAGTTTTAAATTCATTATAAGGAAGGCTACACTCTGCGGCTGTATCTTTTACAATTTTGGCAATTTTGCCATAATGAACGTGACTAATATGTGGGAAAATATGATGTTCTATTTGATGGTTTAATCCACCAGTATACCAATTAACTAACCAGTTTTTTGGGGCAAAATTAGCAGTAGTAAACAATTGATGAATTGCCCAAGTATTTTCGATTTCATTATTTTCGTCGGGTGTCGGATACGAAATATCTTCAACAACATGTGCCAATTGAAATACAACACTTAAAATTACTCCTGCTGTATAATGCATTATTAAAAACCCTAAAAGTACTTGCCACCAGGCAATGCCAACTATAATTGGAAGAACTATCCAAATAGAAAAATAAATGGTTTTCGTTATTACCAAAGTTGTCCATTGTCTGGTAGGACTTTGAATTTTCCCGTAGGATAGTTTTCGTTTTAGGTAACGACGCATTTGAACAAAATCAGTAGTAATTGCCCAATTGAAAGTTAACAATCCGTATAAAAAAACCGAGTAATAATGTTGAAATTTATGAAAATATTTCCACTCCGCCTCTTGT
>JAYUFJ010000237.1:0-1794 GCA_043738775.1 Flavobacterium sp.
GGATTTTCGTAACCTTCTTCGGTTAATGCTGTTTGTATGTTTTTTATTAAATGTAAATCGCTGAAAGTCATATTTTTAATTAAAATCTTTGGTACAAAGATAGTGTTAAATTTATGATTTTAGTTTCTAGAATTCAAATTCAAAAAATTTCATTCTTTCAAACTCATTTTTGCTTTCACAAAATCGGTAATTAAATAACCAATTAATTTACCTATTAAATGGTCATTTTTGTCATTGTCCAAGCTAGGTGCACCCTCACAAATGTGCAAATAACTTGCGTTTTCGTGTTTTCCAAAAAAAGAAATAAATTGTCGCAATTCTTCAACCGAAAATCCACTAATTGTCATTGCACTGCTTGCAATATTGGGCAAAGAATCTAAATCAATTTCAATTCCATAAAATTCATCATTAATGAATTCAAATGATTCATTCATTTCTTGTTTAAAATCTTTTTCTTTTCGAATATTAATTTGATCGTAAGTATTATATTTAACTCTTTCTCGAAGGGTTTTTATTTGATCCAAAACACTTTTAGAAGTATAATTTTCGTGCAGCCCAAAGATGAAATAATTTTTTAAAAAACCTTCTTCGAACGCATATGAAAAGCCATTTCCGCTGTGACGACCTTCTAAAATTCTAAAGTCGGAATGTGCATCAAAATTAATGGCATTTATCGGTTTTCCTTTTGCTAATGCTGTTCCTTTTATGTTTCCGTAAGCATTATTGTGTCCACCGCCAATTATAATCGGTATTTTACCGGCTTTTACAATAATTGAAATTATATGAGTTACTTCTTTATCAATTTCGACAACCAGTTCGCTCATTTTTTTTCTATCTTCAATATTATGAAAATCCAAATTTTGAACGGTTTTCATTTGTTCGAAAACATTTAATTGCCCTAAAACAATTATTTGCGAACCCTTGGAAAATCGATTGTGCTGAATATTTGCAATGCTTTTAATGGCAATTTCCCAAGCCGAATTTGTTCCTGGTCGACCAAAATTGGCTCTAACTCCAATGTCTTCGGGAATGCCAAATAATACAAATTCTTTATCACTTGAATTTAAAAATGAAGTTATATTCTCATTTTCTGGAATTATTACCAATTTTTCGCCAAACTTTACTTCACCACTTCTAAAATTGGTAATTTGTGCTAAATCAGATATTGAAAAACGTATTATTTTGTCCATTATGTTAAAAATAGTATCAAAAATAGTATATTTGTTTGTATTTATTTTTATTTATTTTAAATATATTTATCAATAACTACTTATTTTATATTAGCATTTAAATTTCAAAAGAGAAAAACTATGAAAATGACTAAAGCGAATTTATTTAAAAATATTTTAATCGGAATTTTGTTACTATTTCTTTCTTTCGGTAGCTACTTTGCATATACACTGATTTTAAAAAACAATGCTCTTGAAAGTAAAATTGTTGATGTTGTAGAAGAAAAACAAAATTTACTCAATAAATTACGAGATTTACTTGCAAAATATGACGCTATGATTGTTACCGATGAAAATTTAAATGTTTCGTTGGGTTTGGAAAAAGAAAAAGTTTCAGAATTGATTAATAAATTACAAAATACTCAAAATAATTTAAATGTTTTAACTTCTATTAAAAATGAATATCAAAAATTAGTTAACAAAAAAGAGCAAATTTCAATTGCTTATAACGATTTAAAGTCCAATATCAACAAGGAATCACTGGAGCATAAATTTTATAACGACTCTTTAAAATCGGCATTAAGAATAAAAGATTCATTACTATTAGCCGAAAAAAAGTACCAGT
>JAYUFJ010000238.1:0-13948 GCA_043738775.1 Flavobacterium sp.
CATTAAACCAGCATACCAAATGCAAGAATCAATGATGAATTTTGTTAAATCAGCTTTTGAAGATGCTGATATTTTGATTTACATGGTTGAAATTGGTGAACAAGAACTTAAAGATGAAACCTTTTTTAATAAAATAATTCATGCTAAAATTCCAGTTTTACTTTTATTAAACAAAATTGACAATTCGAATCAAGCACAACTTGAAGAGCAAGTGACTTTTTGGACCGAAAAAGTTCCAAACGCCGAAATTTTCCCAATTTCTGCATTGCAAAATTTTAATGTTTCAGAGGTTTTTTCTCGAATAATTGAACTCCTACCAGTTTCTCCTCCGTTTTATCCAAAAGACCAATTGACAGATAAACCCGAACGCTTTTTTGTAAACGAAACCATTCGTGAGAAAATTTTAATGCATTACAATAAAGAAATTCCTTATTCAGTAGAAATTGAAACCGAAGAATTTTTAGAAGATGAAAAAATAATTCGAATTCGTGCCTTAATTATGGTAGAGCGAGATACGCAAAAAGGAATTATAATTGGTCATAAAGGCGAAGCACTAAAAAGAGTTGGAATAGAATCAAGAGCCGATTTAGAGAAGTTTTTCGGAAAACAAATTCATATCGAAATGTACGTAAAAGTTAATAAAAACTGGCGTAGTAACACCAATATGTTGAAGCGTTTTGGATACAATCAATAGGACTAAGAATTAAAATTTTAGATTTAGGATTTGAAATTTTAGTTTAACTTAATGTTGTACCTTTGCAAAAAATTAAAAATACTTGTAATTGAGTGTTATATTAAAATTTTAGTTTTTAGAAAATTGTTTTTCATCAGTACATGAAAATATAAAATCTAGTAACTAGAATCCAAAATTGAAATAAATGAGTAATATTGTAGCCATTGTTGGAAGACCCAACGTAGGAAAATCCACGCTTTTTAATCGATTAATTCAACGAAGAGAAGCAATTGTTGACTCGGTCTCGGGAGTTACACGCGACCGAAATTACGGAAAAAGTGAATGGAATGGAAAAGAGTTTTCTGTAATAGACACTGGAGGATATATTAAAGGTTCTGATGATATTTTTGAAGCTGAAATAAGAAAACAAGTGGAATTGGCCATTGATGAAGCTGATGTAATTATTTTTGTAGTTGATGTTGAAGAAGGTATAACACCGATGGATGACACTGTTGCAAAATTATTGCGTAAAGTTACGAAACCCGTTTTATTGGCCGTTAATAAGGTTGATAATGCGATGCGAGAAAAAGATGCTGTTGAATTTTACAACCTTGGTTTGGGTGAATTTTTTACCTTCGCAAGTATTTCGGGCAGTGGAACAGGTGATTTACTAGATGCATTGATTGATGTTTTCCCGGTAAAACCCTTACCAACTCAAGAAGAAATTTTGTTGCCTCGATTTGCTGTTGTTGGACGACCAAATGCAGGAAAATCGAGTTTTATAAACTCACTTATTGGTGAAGAAAGGTATATTGTTACCGACATTGCGGGTACAACTCGAGATTCGATTGATACAAAATTTGACCGTTTTGGATTTGAATTTAATTTAGTTGATACCGCTGGAATTAGACGAAAAGCAAAAGTTAAAGAAGATTTAGAATTTTATTCCGTAATGAGATCGGTGCGCGCTATTGAACACTCCGATGTTTGTATTTTGGTTGTTGATGCTACTCGAGGTTTCGAAGGTCAAGATCAAAGTATTTTTTGGTTAGCCGAAAAAAACCGAAAAGGAGTTGTAATTTTGGTAAACAAATGGGATTTAGTTGAAAAAGAAACGATGAGTACTCGTGATTACGAAGCTAAAATTAAAGAACAATTGCAACCATTTACTGATGTGCCAATTTTATTTGTTTCGGCTTTAACAAAACAACGATTATTAAAGGCATTGGAAGCAACGGTAAAAGTTCATGAAAATAGAAGTCAGCGTATTGCAACTTCAAAATTCAACGACCATATGTTAAAAATTATCGAGAGTATGCCACCACCAGCTCTAAAAGGTAAGTTTGTAAAAATTAAATACTGTATGCAATTGCCAACACCAACTCCTCAATTTGTGTTTTTTGCCAATATGCCACAATACGTAAAAGAGCCGTATAAACGATTCTTGGAAAATAAAATTAGAGAACAATGGGATTTTTCGGGCGTACCAATAGACATTTATATTAGAGAGAAATAAAAATGTAAAAATCCGAAATTTACTTTTCGGATTTTTTTATATTTGAGAATGAAAATTGATAACAAAATAGTTTGGATTACTGGAGCATCAAGTGGTATAGGTGAAGCATTGGCTTATGAATTATCAAATAAAAACTGCAAATTAATTCTATCAAGTAGAAATAAAGAGGATTTAGAAAAAGTAAAATTGAATTGTAAATCCGAGTTTGTTAAAATTCTTAATTTTGATTTGACTGATTTCGATAATGCAAAAATCAATGTAGAAAAAGCTGTTTCATTTTTCGGAAAAATTGATGTTTTAATCAACAATGGTGGAATAAGCCAACGTTCCTTAATTGCCGAAACCAATTTTGAAGTCGATAAAAAACTTATTGAAGTTGATTATTTGGGAACAGTTGCTCTTTCAAAAGCTGTTTTGCATCATTTTATTGAAAATCAATCGGGATATTTTGTGACCATTACCAGTTTAATGGGAAAATTTGGTTCGCCTTATCGATCGGGTTATTGTGGAGCAAAACATGCACTTCACGGTTTTTTTGATGTTTTGAGAATGGAACACGAAAAAGACAAAATTAAAGTGACTTTAATTTGTCCTGGATTTATTCAAACCAATGTTTCAAAAAACGCTTTAACTGGAAATGGAACTTCTCAAAACTATGATGATAATGCTACAAAAAACGGTATGCCAGTAGCACTATTTGTTACAAAAATGGTTAAAGCCATTGAAAGAGAAAAATTTGAAATTTATATTGGTGGTAAAGAAGTATTGGGTATTTATTTAAAAAGGTTTTTTCCGAAATTAGTACACAAATTAGTACTTCGTTCAAAAGTGCGATGATTTTTTAATTAATTTTTTTTACCTGTAACCCTAAATTGAATACATTCAACTACCAATCGCCACCTGCTCCACCACCAGAAAAACCACCACCGCCAAAACCTCCACCAAAACCACCACCGCCAGATGAACTGCCTCCTAGAGAGCCACCACCAAATCCTCCTCGACCAAGGCTGCTTAGAACTATGGCATCTAAAATTCCACCACCGCCACCGCCACCGCCACCATTACGACTACGAAAAATGATGAGTATTATAAAAAACACTATAAAAACAATTGCCCCAATTGGAAAATCTGTATTTGAATCTTGTTGTCGAGAACCTTTGTATTTGCCTTGTAAAACTTTATAAATGGCATTAGTTCCATCGTCTAAACCAGCATAATAGTTGCCCTCTTTAAATCGAGGTTTAATTACATTTCTAATAATTTCACCATTTATTCCTGCAACTAACTGTACTTCGGCACCGTAACCTGGTGCAATCCAAATTTTTCTTTCTTGTTTAGCTACCAAAATTAAAATCCCGTTATCTTTATCTTTGTCTCCAATTCCCCATTGAGTAGCCCATTTTGGAGTTAATATTCCAATGTCTTCACCATTAATGGTTTCTTGAGTAATAACTACAATTTGGGTTGAAGTTGAATCGGAATATTTTACTAATTTATTTTCTAGATTTACTTTTTCAGATTCTGAAAGTAAATTTGCATAATCGTAAACCGAAGTTTGAAAACTTGGTTTTTCGGGAATTTTAAATTGCGTAAAACCAATCTGCGGAAGCAAAAAAGCTACTAAACTTGCACAAATAAAGTTCATTATTTTATTTTTCATCCTACAGAGATTTCATTTGATAATTCATTGGAATCATCTGATTGATATGGGAAATGAAGTTTTAACTGCTCACCTGCTTTTAAAATTCCGTCTACTAATCCTTGAGGGAATTGTCCTATTCTAAACTTACTTTGAATAGTGTTTTTGGTGCTTTCCCAGAAATCATTGGCTACTTTTTTGTGAATGCCATCATCTCCGCAAATTGCAAATTGTTTGTCTTTTACGGCAACATAAATCAAAACACCATTTCGATCTTTAGTTTCATACATTTTTAATGAATTGAAAACAGTTACTGCTCGCTCAAACGGATCACCTTTTACTTTTTTTTCAAGATGAACTCGAATTTCTCCCGAAGTGTTTTTTTCTGCTAAAACAATTGCTTCAACAATAGCTTTTTCCTCCGCTTTTGATAAAAAATCTTCTACTTTAGACATATTTTTTTAAATTATAAAAAAGAAATCCCAAATTGTAAATAACAAATCTCAACTAAAATGAAACCTAATTTTATTAAGAATTTTTTTTGAGAACCTATAATTTGGGATTTGAACTTTTTCAATTAAAATTTAACTTCTGGTGCTTTTTCAGCCCCAGCAACAGCCTGAAAGTAAGGTTTTTCTTTGTATTGACCTAAAAACCAACTGTTCGGAATTGCCAATACGTAAGCATTATAATCTTGAACCGATTCGTTAAAACGAGTTCTTGAAGTTAAAATTTGATTTTCAGTACTTGCTAATTCGTCTTGTAATTTCAAAAAGTTTTCGTTAGCTTTTAAAGTAGGATAAGCCTCTACTGAAACCAATAATTTAGATAAAGACGATGTTACACCGCTTTGAGCTTGATTAAACTCTTGCAATTTTTCTGGAGTAATGTTACTTGGGTCAATTGTTACTTTTGTAGCACTTGCACGAGCTTCAATAACTGCAGTTAAAGTTCCTTTTTCAAAATCGGCTGCACCTTTTACAGTTTTTACCAAATTGTCAATCAAGTCATTTCTTCTTTGATAAGCCGTTTGTACATTTCCAAGTTCTTTATTTACAGCTTGGTTTTTCTGTAAACCTGTATTTTTAATTCCAACAATCCAGAAAGCTGCAATTGCAATCACTCCAATTCCGATAATCCAAGGCAAAAATTTGTTCATTTTTTTTTATTTTAAGTTGTTTTTATTTGTGTTAATTGTATTTTCTTTACTGTTTCGAAATGAATTCGCAACAGCCAAGGTAATTAAAAAAATTAAATTCCATTTTTCAAATTCAAAAGCTGTGCTTTAACAGATTCTAACTTTGTAATAATTTCAAATTTGTCCAAAGTTTTTTTTTGACCTTCTTTTAAATGCGTTCTTGCGCCATCCAGTGTAAAACCTCGTTCTTTTACTAAATGATAAATTAGTTTTAGGTTTTTTAAATCTTCTTGTGTAAACTGTCTATTACCTTTAGCATTTTTTTTTGGCTTTAAAATATCAAATTCTTTATCCCAAAAACGAATTAAAGAAGCGTTTACGTCAAATGCTTTTGCCAATTCGCCAATACTAAAGTACAATTTTTCTGCTGATAATTCAATGTGCATTTTTTATTTTTTACTTTTTATTTTCTAATATCGTATCTATTGAAAATTGCTATTATGATTTTTGTTAAACAAATTGTCAACAATATTACAGCAATAAAATTCAATAAATGCCAATTTAAATATTCGATTATCAAAAAAAACAAATTTATCAAAATCTAAATATAAATTTTTTTTTAATTTGTTTACAAAACTTGTAATTTGTAATCTAAAATCAATCTAAAGACTGATTCTCTTGATTAGCAACTTTAGCAATCGCCACATATTCAACTGCCGAAATGTTACCATAATAAAAATTAATCGGATTTACAACAGCACCATCTTTATGCACTTCGTAATGTAAATGTGGTGCTTCACTTCGACCAGTGCTTCCCACAAAACCTATAATATCTCCTCTTTTTACTTTTTGTCCCGCTCTACAATTATATCGACTCAAATGACCGTACAAAGTTTCATATCCATATCCGTGTTCAATAACAATATGATTTCCATATCCCGATGCCGTAGCATCTGCATTTTTAACTACTCCATCACCAGTTGCATAAATAGGCGAGCCTTGCGGAGCAGTAAAATCCATTCCTTCGTGCATTTTTCTTGCTTTTGTAAACGGATCGGTTCTGTATCCAAAACCCGAAGCCATATGTTTCAAGTCTTCATTTTTAACGGGTTGAATAGCCGGAATGGCCGTTAATAATTTATCTTTCGCTTTCGCCATTTTCAAAATCTCATCCAACGATTTTGACTGAATAGCCAATTCTTTCCACAAAACATCCACTTTTTTAGAAGTTTTAATCACCAAATCCGAATTGTTAAACCCTTCCAACTCTTTGTATCTATTAGCATCTTCAAAACCAGCTTTTCGCTCCTCATCATCTATTGCAGCAGTATTAAAATAAACTCGATACAAATTATTATCTCTATCCTCAACATCTGCCAAGGCATCATTAATAGTAGCTAATTTTTTGTTCAAAATAGCATAATTCAACTTTAAATTTTCAATCTCTCTACCTTGAATTCTATCTTTGGGAGTACTAAAAAACGAAGTGTTCATTAAAAGTACCAAACACAAAAAACCAAACAAAGCCGAAGCCAATAAAAAAAGCATAAAAAACCCAATTTTTAGCCTTTTTTGAGGTTTAATTTTTCGATAAGCCAAATTTTCAGAATCGTAGTAATATTTTACTTTCGCCATTTACTTATTTATACTATTTTTGTGCATTAAAGTATTAGACTCACAAATTTAAGAAATGTTTCAATACCAATTCGATTTTTTTTTTCGAAGCGCAACATAAGGCATTTTTAAAACATCGTTCCCGCTATACACTCAATCCTTGCTTAAAAAAAGCAAGGGATTCCGTTACTATCGGGGCTAGATAAAAAGTTTGGGTTTCTTATTTAATAATTAAAAATAATAATTTTAATATAAAAAATAAGTTTTTTTATTATCTCATAAATAATTGTTAATGAGTGTTTTAAAAACTAATTTATTATTTTTTTAACAAAATTTCCAAACAATAAAAATGAAATCACAAGACATTCGAAAGCAATTTTTACAATTTTTTGAATCCAAAAAGCATTTAATAGTCCCTTCGGCGCCAATAGTTTTAAAAAACGACCCAACTCTAATGTTCAATAACTCGGGAATGGCGCAGTTTAAAGAATATTTTCTTGGCAACGGAACTCCAAAAAGCAACCGAATTGCCGATACCCAAAAATGCTTACGCGTATCTGGAAAACACAATGATTTAGAAGACGTAGGCTTCGACACCTATCACCACACTATGTTCGAAATGCTGGGCAACTGGTCGTTTGGCGATTATTTTAAAAAAGAAGCTATTCCGTGGGCTTGGGAATTGCTAACCGAAGTGTACAAAATACCAAAAGAAAACCTTTACGTTTCAGTATTTGAAGGTTCGAAAGAAGATAATGTACCATTCGACCAAGAAGCGTGGGATATTTGGAAAACCTTAATTGACGAAGATCGAATAATTTTGGGCAACAAAAAAGATAATTTTTGGGAAATGGGCGACCAAGGACCTTGTGGACCGTGTTCAGAAATTCACGTTGACATACGAACTCCAGAAGAGAAAGCAAAAGTTTCTGGTAAAAGTTTAGTTAACAACGACCATCCGCAAGTGGTTGAAATTTGGAATAACGTTTTTATGGAATTCAACCGAAAAGCCGATGGTTCACTGGAAAAATTACCTGCTCAACACGTTGATACTGGAATGGGATTTGAACGACTTTGTATGGCTTTGCAAGGAGTAACATCAAATTATGACACCGATGTTTTTACGCCATTAATAGAAAAATTAGAAAAAATAACTAATTTAAAATATACAACTGATGGTATAAAAAACATTACAGAAGAACAGAATAAAACCAACATCGCAATTCGAGTTGTAGTCGATCACGTTCGAGCAGTTGCCTTTGCAATTGCCGATGGTCAACTTCCTTCAAATACTGGTGCTGGCTATGTAATTAGAAGAATTTTGCGTCGAGCCATTCGATACGGATTTACATTTTTAAATACTAAAGAACCTTTTATTTATAAGTTAGTCGAAGTTTTGTCAAATCAAATGGGCGAATTTTTTCCAGAAATAAAATCACAACAACAACTAGTTACCAATGTAATTCGTGAAGAAGAAGCATCATTTTTGAGAACTCTTGACCAAGGTTTGCAATTATTGGATAAAGTCGTTGCAGAAACTTCTGGAAAAGATGTTTTAGGTGCAAAAGTTTTCGAATTATACGATACATTTGGTTTTCCAAAAGATTTGACAGCATTAATTTTGAAAGAAAAAGGATATTCTTATAACGAAGAAGAATTTGAATCGGAATTACAAAAGCAAAAAGCGCGTTCTCGAGCTGCTTCGGAAGTTTCAACAGAAGACTGGAAGGTTATTACTCCAGGAAATATAGAAAAATTCGTTGGTTATGACAAAACTGAAAACGAAGTAAAAATAACCAGAATTCGTAAAGTAGATTCTAAAAAAGACGGAATTTTATACCAAATCGTTTTAGATATTACACCATTTTATCCAGAAGGCGGCGGACAAGTTGGCGATAAAGGAACATTAGTTTCGGCAAACGAAACGATTGAAATTATTGACACAAAAAAAGAAAATAATCTGATTTTGCATTTTGCAAAACAACTTCCAGAAAATTTGGAAAGTAGTTTTAATGCAATTGTTAATACCGATTTGCGAACAGCAACTTCCAAAAATCACTCGGCAACACATTTAATGCATTTGGCATTGCGAACTATTTTAGGTACACATGTTGAGCAAAAAGGAAGTTTGGTCAATCCGAATTATTTGAGATTTGACTTTTCTCATTTTTCGAAAGTTAACGATGATCAAATTCGTATGG
This sequence comes from Flavobacterium sp., assembly GCA_043738775.1. Lineage (GTDB taxonomy): Bacteria > Bacteroidota > Bacteroidia > Flavobacteriales > Flavobacteriaceae > Flavobacterium. The sequence goes on from JAYUFJ010000238.1 coordinate 8,782, forward strand.
TAGAAGGAAGTGTTAATGCTCAAATTGAATCACAATTGCAATTGATTGAACACAGAAATATTCCAATCAAAGAAGCTTTGGATAAAGGAGCAATGGCTTTATTTGGAGAAAAATATGGCGATTCGGTTCGAATGATTGAATTTGGCGAAAGCAAAGAACTTTGTGGCGGAATTCATGTGAAAAACACTGCAGAAATCTGGCATTTCAAAATAATTTCTGAAGGTGCAGTTGCCGCTGGAATTCGTCGTATTGAAGCAATAACTGGTGATGCTGTAAAAAATTTCTATCAAAATCAAGAAAATACTTTGGCTGAAATCAAAGAAACTTTAAAAAATCCGCAAGATATTTTGAAATCGGTTACTTCATTGCAAGACGATAACGCAAAACTCAAAAAACAAATTGAACAATTATTGAAAGAAAAAATTGATGGTTTAAAAAACATTTTAATTTCAGAATTTAATGTAGTTAAAGGAATTAATTTTTTAGCTAAACAAGTTGATTTGAATAGGAGCGCAACCAAAGATTTGACTTTAGCATTGGGAACTTCCAAAGAAAATTCGTTTGTTGTTTTGGCTTCTGTTGAAGATGGCTTGCCGAATATTCATTGCTATATTTCAAAAGAATTGGTTGCCAATAAAGGATTAAATGCCAATGTTGTTATTAAAGAATTAGGAAAATATATCGATGGAAACGGTGGCGGGCAACCCTTTTTCGCATCAGGAAAAGGGAAAAATGTAACTGGAATTAAGGAAGTTTTAGCAAAAGCAGTTGAATTTACAAAATAGTTAAAATTTATGAAAAAAATATTATTGATTATAATTTTATTCTCAATTCCTTTTTTAAGTTTTGCGCAAAATAATGCAGGCATGCGAAATACGCAACAAAATATGAGTAATCAACTAGAAATGAGAAAGAGAATGACCCCTGAAAAAATATCTATTGATAAATGGGTTAAAAGAGCAGAGTCAAGAATTGAAAAAAAAGAAAAAGAGAACATTAATCTAAAAATGGAGTTAGAAGAATTCAAAAGCGAATTAGCAATTTCTGAAGATTCAAAAAAACAAAAATTAAATAAAAAAATAACAAAAATAGAAGAAAAAATAGAAGAAAATAATCAACAAATATCAAACTCAAAGATGTTTGTGTATGCTTACAAAAAAGATTAATTTAAAAAATTTTTTAGGTTATTTTTTATTTTATTTACACTTTCTAATATTTATTCACTTTAAAATAATATTTATTAAATATCGTTACATTTTTAATAAATTAGTAAAGTAAATTGATGGAAACTGCAGCGGACAACCCTTTTTCGCATCAGGAAAAGGGAAAAATGTAACTGGAATTAAGGAAGTTTTAGCAAAAGCAGTTGAATTTATAAAATAATTTTTGTAATTTTAAACAATGACAAGAGCCGAATTCATCGAAAAAAACGCGCATCTTTTTTGGTACATCAAAAAAGAAGCCATTCCGAATATTGGGAATGAAGTTTTGGTGGAATTTATTTTTAATTATGGCACTTGGCAAGATGTAAAAGATTTAATAAAAATTATTGGACATCAAGAATTGAAACGTGTTTACGACGAAATTACCGATCGAAAAATCGGGAATTATATGCCCGAAATGTTAGATTTAATGAAACGAATAACGTTGAAATATGCATCTTGAAATTCTAAGTAAAGAACAAATTGATTTGCTTCCAATTTTATCTCAATTTAAAAGAGAATATTATTTAGTTGGCGGAACAGCGATTGCTTTGCATATTGGTCATAGAGAATCTATTGATTTTGATTTATTTAAAGAAAAAGACATACGTAAAAAAGATGTTTACACAAAACTTAAAAATCTAGATTACAAAGTTTCATTTGCCGATTACAACCAAATAAATATGTTGTCGAAAGGTGTAAAAATTACTTTTTTTTCATTTCCATATCAAATTCCATTAAATTCAGAATTGATAGGTTATTTAAAAATGCCAGATTTATTGACACTTGGTGCAATGAAAGCATTTGCACTTGGTAGACGATCAAAATGGAAAGATTATTTGGATTTATATTTTATTTTAAAATTTCATTTTTCTTTTAAAGAAGTCGCAGCCAATGCAAAAGAAATTTTTAAAGAAGAGTTTATCGAAAAACAATTTATTGCGCAACTTGGCTATTTCAAGGGAATAAATTATGATGAAGAAGTTACTTTTTTAATTCCAAATCCTCCAAGTGAAGATGAAGTAAAAAGATTTCTAACTGAAATAAGTTTGTCGGGATTAGAGGATTAAAGCTGAATTCGTAAATCTAAATTATAAAATTACTTTCACTCACCAATTTGCTGTTGCAAGATTGCATAATACAACCCTTTTCAAGCAATAAATCAAAATGTTTTGTCCGATTTAAGGTAGGATTATAGTAGGTTCTTTTATTTTTTTAAAGAAATACAAAAGTAACATTAAATTGCCAAAAATTAAATGTCTAAATTAATTGAATGTTAATTTGTATTTTTGTTTTCAAATCATAAATAATGAATTTCCGAACCCAAATACCAATCCTAAAATCTCAAAATCCAATCGATTTTAATTCTCAAATTATGTCGTTGGGTTCTTGTTTTGCAGAAAACATGGCGGATAAATTTGAGTATTTTAAGTTTCAAAATGTTGTAAATCCTTTTGGAATTATTTTTAATGCGGTTTCTATAGAACAAATTATTGAGCGAATTGTCAATCAAGAATTATTTACCGAAAAAGACATTTTTTTTTATAGCGAACATTGGCATTGTTATGAAGTACATTCCGATTTAAGTCATTTTGACAAAAAAATTTTTCTTGAAAATCTAAACTCAATTCTCAAATTAACACATAGTCAATTAACCAAATTAACACATTGCATTATTACTTTTGGTACCTCTTGGGTGTATCGAAATATCGAAACCAATAAAGTTGTTGCCAATTGTCATAAAGTACCCCAAAATCAATTTGTAAAAGAACTTTTATCAATAAAAACTATTGAAAAATCAATTCAAAACACGATTGATTTAATAAAAAAAATCAATCCAAATTGTCATTTTATTTTCACGGTTTCGCCTGTTCGGCATTTAAAAGATGGTTTTGTAGAAAATAATGTGAGTAAAGCACATTTAATTTCTGCAATTTATAATTCAAAATTTACAATTCATAATTATTTCCCCAGCCACGAAATTATGATTGACGAACTTCGAGATTATCGATTTTATAAATCGGATATGTTGCATCCAAATGAAATTGCAATTGATTATATTTGGATGAAATTCTTTGAAAACTATATAAATGAAAAAGAATTTGGGCTGATGAATCAAGTTTTTGAAATTCAAAAAGCATTACATCACAAACCTTTTAATCCAAATTCAGAAAGTCATCAAAAATTTTTATCCAAACTTCAAGATAAAATAAATTTTTTTCAGGAAAATAATCCCCAAATTACTTTTTAGAAAAATACGTATTTCTTCGTATTTATTAATGTTAATTTTATTTGTACACTTGTAAAAATAAATTTAACAATTAACTTTTAAACAAATTAGAATGAAAAAAATTATTATTGCAGCAGCATTATTATTCGGTTTTACAACTGTAAATGCACAAACATTTGACGAAGGAACATCAATTATTCAGGCTGGCATTTCAGTTGGAGGAACCTTTGGCTTGCCAATTAGCGCCTCTTACGAATACGGCATTTCTGAAAAAATTGGTGTTGGAGTATTTGCAGGTTATGCCGGAAAAACAGAATCAGTTGCGTTTTTAGGTGATGTAAAATACACCTACGCATTATTTGGAGTAAGAGGAAATTATCATTTTTTTCAATCCGATAAAATCGATGCTTATGGTGGCTTAATTTTGGGTTACAACTCGGCAAGTGTTACTTATCCAAACGGAAATGGATTTCCAGGTTACACTCCAACAGCTAGCGCGGTATTTTTAGGTGGCCAAATTGGTGGGCGCTATTATTTTAATGATTCATTTGCGGCTTTTGCAGAGCTTGGTTACGGACTAGGTTTTTTAAATGTAGGTTTGGCATACAAACTATAAAAAAAGTTTTTTTTGTTACCTCAACATTTTTTAGGATCTGTTGGGGTTTTTTATTTACGAAGTTTTTCGTATTTGAATTCTAAATCAAACTTTCGAAATTTGAATAGTCACATGTTCGAAGAAATGTTTGAGAAAAAATAGTGTAACCTAAAAAAAATACTATTTTAGTATTTTTAATTACCAAATCGACTTATTTTTTTATGAAAAAAACTCTACTTTTTGTTATAATTTTAATTGGCTTTACAGCAAATACGCAAAATGCCCAAGGCATAATCGATGGTTTAAAAAAAAATTTGAAAGCCAATCCTGATGAGAAGAAAAGAACTACTTTTTACACAGATATTGGATTTTATTATGGTAATATTTCAATTTATTCCGCTGTTTTTTATGTGAAAAAAGCAATTGCAAAAATTGAAAAAATTAATGATTATAAAATTATACCTCAAGTTTATAGTAATTTAAAAGCGGTATATTTTAGAAAAATTGATTTCTTTATATCTTCAGAAAACCATTATTTAAGTATTTTTTTGTTTTAAAATACCCTAATTTCGATCAATATTTTATTAATTTAGTTATTATGAAAAAAATACTAATTATCGTTTTGTTTTTTAGTGCTTTAGTTTATTCTCAAAATTATAATTCTATGAGTTGTAAGGAATTGAATGATAAGGCTATGGCTATTTATTTGAAAAACCCTGATTTAGCAATGAAATTGATAAAAATTGCAACTGAAAAAGGTAAAAACGAAAAAGATGAAAATTTAAAGGCAGTTACTAAAAATAATTTAGCAATACTTTTAAGGATGAAAGGTGAATTTTTAGAATCTAAAAACCTTTCAATTGAATCTTTAAAATTTGCAACAGAAACTTTATCTATAGCATCAATATATAATAATATTGGAGCGTGTAATCGCTCATTAGGATTATATGAAGATGCAATAAAACACTATTTAAAAGCATTGATGATATATGAAAATAAAAAAGAAATAAAAAAACAAGCAACGGTAAATAATAATATCGGAATGGTTTTTAGTGCTTTGGAACAATATGATAAGGCAAAAATATATCACAGAAAAGCATTGAAATTATTTATAAATTTAAAAGATAAAAAAGGACTTTC
>JAYUFJ010000239.1:0-1790 GCA_043738775.1 Flavobacterium sp.
TTTTTAAACTTTCAAATCTTGCATTTGCAGTTCCCGCAATTATTTTTTGTTGTTGTACTTTGTTTTCTTGATATGATTTATAAAATTGAAAACTATAAATGATTAATGAAACAAAAAAAGTGATAATTATTGAAACCAAATAGTTTTTAGGTTTTTCATTATTTATAAATTCTTGAAATGATTTTTGATTCACTAAAACTTCTTCAAAAAAGTGCAACATAAAAATTACAATTAATGAAACCAAAAAAGTAGCAACAAAACCTATTATTAATCTTTTAGTTGAAAAGCGTTCTGTTACAAAAACTTTATCTAAGTAGCAAAAAACTTGTCCGTTGGCATAAGAAAGTGAAAATGTGTATAAAAGGGTGAATCCAAAATTTATTAGCAAATGATTATCAAAATGAATTACTGAGCCTGAAGCAATGTCTATAAAATTTAAAACAATAAAGATTGCAATTGATAAATAAAATGTTTTTTTTAAATCAAAATAGGCTGTGTTCATAATTTTAATTTTCTTCACTCCTACCCTCTCCAATGGAGAGAGTTAAAGTGTATGATTAGTTTTTCTAAATATTTATTTCAGTGATAAATCCCTTTTACAGTGCCGAAATTGTTGTTATTTACAGTCTTTCAGTACTTGATCTACTTGGTCGGCTCCCCATTTAGGTGAAAACGGAGTTTCTGGCTTAAATTTATTAAATAATTCTCTAGAACGTTCCACATCGGCACATAATTTTTTTACATCGGCGCCAGTCCATTTTGCTCCACCCATTTCAAATCGGGCTTTATTTAAAACTACTCTAGGGTTTTCGGGCGCAATCATACTAGCTTGAACATAAATACCTGCAATTTTTGGAGACATTGTCATTCCATAAGTCATTGGATCCGATGCTAAAAGTGCAGTCATTGCCAAGGCGCGAACAACCAATAATTCGGCATTGTTTGGAGTTTTTGTCAATTCTATATCAATTGCTGCGTTTGCTTTTGCTAATAAAGGGGTCATATTTTCTTTGTTTTTTGGATTAAACGCTTCTAATGAATTAATTAATCCAATATAATAATTGGGCAACCACGATGTTTTTTCAGCAGCAGCAATTCTTTCAAAAAGTGCTGTAGCCTCTGTTGGTTTACCTTCGCCCCAAAGCCCTAATGCTTTTCCCATACCTTGTTCAAATTGCCCTTGAGCGTTTGCAAAAAGTGTTGCAAAAAATAATGCGATAACTAAAATTGAATTTTTCATAAGTGTTAATTTTAAATTGTTAATTGTTAATTTATTATGATACAAATTTATAATGCTTTTGGTTGATTTAAAATTGAATTGTACTGAATTGTTGATTTTTAAGGATGAATTGTACTCTTACAAATTCTTTAACTGATTGTCTTTCTTATCGTTACTTATTGTCATAAAAAATCCTAGAAAAAAGAAACTATCGGCGGTTGGCGTAATGGCTCTTCTATCATAATAACCATTTGCATTTTTATTATTTGCATATTCATATCCAAAAACATTTGGAGTTTGCAATACATTATTTACCGAAAAATAAAGAATTTTTTGAGATGAAATTAAATACGCCCAACTTAAACTCAAATTATTGTATTCTTTAGTTTTTCCATTCATAAAAGTAGTTTCATTCGGATTATTATAAGGTCGTCCTGAAGCTAAACTTTGTGTAACACTAATTTGTGATTTCCAATCGTTTATAAAATATTTTCCGACTAATGAAATAGTGTGATCTGCAACAAAACTTGGGGTTGCATTTGTTGGAAAATTTTTATAATCACGTTTGGTG
>JAYUFJ010000240.1:0-5071 GCA_043738775.1 Flavobacterium sp.
ATAACGATAATAATCATAAATTTAAAAATATTTAATCAAAATAGTAAACCAAAATGACAACAACCGAAAAAAACAACAGCGCATTAATTCACATTAGCACTTTGAGTCAATATTTTATTCCTTTTGGAAATTATATTTTTCCGGTGTTAATTTGGAGTTCAAAAAAAGAACAATCGGAATTTATTAATAATCATGGTAAAAGCGTATTAAATTTTCAATTGAGTACTTTTTTATATTCATTGATTCTTTTACTTATTGCAATTCCTACTTTTATTTTTGGGGTTTTTAATAACTCAAATTTTGAAAACTGGATAAATAAAGGTACTCATAATTTCAGTATAGTTGATGTTCAAAATTTTTCAAATTTTTTAATAGTATTAGTAATTGCAATTATGCTTTTTTTACTTTTAAAATTTGCTGAGTTTATTTTGATAATCCTTGGAGCAGTAAAAGCTTCTAATGGCGAAGAATATAATTATCCATTAACAATTAAATTTATAAAATAAATCAAACTAGAGTTTCATCATCAATCAAAAAAATGAATTTTAATCTGAAAAAAATTAAATTATGAACATAGAAAACACAAAAGCGCAAATGCGAAAAGGTGTTTTAGAATTTTGTATCTTGTCTGTCCTTAAAGAAAAAGAGGCTTACACATCAGAAATTTTAGATACACTCAAAAACGCTAAATTATTGGTAGTTGAAGGCACAGTTTACCCGCTTTTAACTCGATTAAAAAACGATGGCTTGCTCAATTATCGTTGGGAAGAATCAACATCAGGACCACCAAGAAAATATTACGAATTGACCGAATTAGGGAAAACATTTTTAAACGAATTAAATGCGACTTGGACCGAATTGTCTGACGCAGTGAACATAATAACAAATCAAAAACAATAATCATGAACAAAACAGTAAATATTAATATAGGTGGATTATTTTTCAATGTAGATGAAAATGCTTTCCAAAAACTATCTCGTTATTTTGATGCAATAAAACGTTCTTTGTCCAACTCATCAGGAAATGACGAAATTATGAAAGATATAGAAATGAGAGTTGCTGAACTTTTAATAGAACGTCAACAATCGGTTAAACATGTAGTAAATTTACAAGATGTTGATGTAGTTGTAACTGTAATGGGACAACCCGAAGACTATAGAATTGATGAAGAAGGTGCAAATCAAAAATCAAATTTTTCAACTACAAATAATGCCACCAGAAAACTATATCGTGATCGAGAAAACGGTATAATAGGCGGTGTAGTAGCGGGTTTAGGACACTATTTTGGAATTGACAAAGTATGGTTGCGAATACTACTTTTAATTTTAACTCTAGTTTATGGCACGGGTTTCTTGGCGTATTTAATTTTATGGATTGTAATTCCAGAAGCTAAAACAACTTCTGAAAAAATTGAAATGACTGGTAATCCTGTAAATATTTCGAATATCGAAAAGAAAGTTAGAGAAGAATTTGATAATGTTACAAATAAATTTAAAAACGGCGATTACGATGAGTTGGGAAACAAAATTAAAAATGGAGCAGAACGTGTAGGTAGTAGCTTAGGCGACGGATTAATTAGTGTTTTTAAAGCGTTTTCAAAAGTTATTGGCGTTTTAACAGTAATGATTGCTTCTATATCAATAGTAACTTTTTTCATTTTTTGTATCATAATGATTTTTTCGACAAACTTGCCTAAAAGTACTTTGTTTAACCATTTTACCACACCACTTGGACTTGAAACGCCTCTTTGGATTCAAGGAATTTTATACTTTTTTGTTATTGGAATTCCAATGTTTTTTTTATTCATATTAGGTTTAAAATTGCTAACAACCAATTTAAAAGCCACTAGTGCAACTTTAAAATATACATTTTTAGTCATTTGGATTGCAGCACTTTGTACATTAGTAACTATAGCTATAAAAAATGCAACACAATATGCATTTGATGGAAAATCGGTTAAAAAAGAGGTAATTAGTATGAACTCAACCGATACTTTGTTTGTAAAGTTTAAAAATAACGATTTTTATTCTAAAAACATATCTAATAACAGAAATTATGAAATTGTTTCGAATGAAAATGGTAAAGATGTCATTTATTCCAATAATGTTTCAATTGAGATATTAAAAACGGATGAACTTTTACCCTATTTTCAAATAAATAAATTTTCGAAAGGTAAATCGTCAATGGATGCTAAAAATCAAGCCGAAAAAATTAATTTTGGGTATAAAATTGAAGGAAATCATTTAATTTTTGACAATTATTTATTGAGCGATTTATCAAGTAAATACAGTGATCAACAAGTTGAAATATACTTGTATCTTCCAAAAAATACTTTGCTAAAACCAGATTCATCGGTTGAAAATTATGATAAGTCGGACGATGAGTACTTCAATTTACATTTTAGCGATACTTACACTTATAGAGTAGGTAATAAACAAATTAAATGTTTAAATTGCCCAGACAGTGAAAACGATGATTACAATGATGTTGAGAAAGATAGTTTAGATCAAAATACAACAGATAAATGGGGCGCAGTTATCGATTCTACTTCAAGTTTACAAATCAATAAAGATGGAATTGTTATTAAAAAAAACGGAAAAAAAGCCACCGATGATGAAATTGAAAGTATTAAAGTAAACAAAGACGGAATAACAATTAAAACCAAATAATTATGATAAAGTTAATCATTTTATGCACTAAAGCAATTGTAATTGCAGTAGTTGCGCTAATTTTTACATCTTGTAACGGAAATTTAAATTTTGGAGTTCAAGGCAATGGAAATGTAAAATCGGAAATTAGAAACGTAACTGAAAAGTTCACAAAAATTGAAGTTAATGAAGGGCTTAACACAACAGTTGAACAATCTAATACTACCGAGATTATATTAGAAGCAGATGAAAATTTATTAAAATTAATTGAAACGAAAGTTGAAAAAGGGGTTTTAGTTTTATCACTAAAAAAACAGATTGGCAATTATGAAAAATTGAATGTAGCAATTAAAATGCCCATCATAGAATCTTTAACAACTGAAAGTGGCTCAAGTTTAAAAACAATAAACATCTTAAAAGGAAGTAAAATTCAACTAGAATCTTCTAGCGGAAGCAATTTGAAAGCCAATTTATCATACGACTTTGTTGAAGCCAGTTCAAGCAGCGGAAGCGATTTAAATATTGAAGGAATTACCTTAAAATTAGAAACCAGTTCCGATAGTGGAAGCGATTTAAACGCTCAAAAATTAACAGCCAATGAAGTTATTTCGAGTGCGGATAGTGGAAGTACAACCAAAGTAAATCCTAAAATAAGTTTAAAAGCCGATGCTAATAGTGGTGGTAGTATTTCGTATATAAACGAACCAAAGTCGATGAGTAAATCCGAAGATTCTGGAGGAACAATATACAAACAATAATGGTTTTTGATTAGTTTTGTTAAAACATCGTAATGAAAATTGCGGTGTTTTTTTATAAAATTTAATTACGATTAATATAATGTAAAATTTAAAAACAATAAACTTTTCAACTTTTAAATAATAAAAAAAAGTTACCCGAAATAATTTTCAAGTAACTTTTCTTTGTGACCGCGGCTGGACAAACAGAAATATTTATTGGCAACTTTATTTTCTTTTTATTTAAAAATACTTGTAAATATAATATGCAAGTTCCGTCTTTTCGTATGTGATCATCTTTAATCACTATTTTCGATGACAACTTCCCACTAAAATTCATTGGGAAGTTTGTGGGGAAGTTGTGGGGCAAATTTGAAGAAATTAACATATATAGAATAATTTAAGGTCGGTCTTAAAACGCTAAAAGCGATTAGCTTATCAAATAAAGATAAGCTACTCGCTTTTATATAATAGTGTTTTGTGACCGCGGCTGGATTCAAACCAGCAACCTCTTGAGCCGTAATCAAGTGCGCTATTCAGTTGCGCCACGTGGCCATTTTTTGTGAGTGCAAATATAAATATAAAATCAGTATTTGCAAGCAGTTTTAAAAAAATAATAAAAATTTTTTAATTAAATTTTTAATTACCTAAAGCCCTTGAGGTTACAAAAAACCGATATCCAATTAATGCTATTTGCCATTTTTTAGCTTTCGATAAATCGATACTATTTTTACTCAAACTGGGTAAAAGCAATTTGTTTAATTGAGCTAAAATTTTAAACATCTTTATTTTTTTAAACTTTGTTTTGCATTTTCCAATTCTTTTTTAGCTGCTTCCATTTCAATTTTTGCATTTTTCATTTCTTCTTTAGCTTGCAACATTTCTTTTTTAGTATTCTCAAAATCTAATTTGGAATCATTATTTTTTTGAAAATTATTTTGTAATTTTTCCATTTCGATTTTGAATTTATCCAAACCGTCTTTTTTGGTTAAATCAAATTCATTATTATTTTGTTTACTTTCATTAAATTGATAAGAATTTAGTTTGTTATTTTTCTTTATCTCTTCAATTTCCTCTTTTGAGTACTCTTCGGCTCCTTCAACAACTTCGCCATTTTCAATCACTAATGGTTTTTTACCGTCTTTTTTTATAATAATTTTTGATTTACCAAATTGTTTTCCATTCGGAAGTGCTTCTAAACTTTGTGAATCAAAATTTTCACCATTAAAGTTAAATTGAAATTGTTTCATTAAATCGGAACCATTTTTCCCAAAAAGAGAACCTAGCATTTCGTTTTCATTACCTATTTGTCCGCTAGTACCATTTCCGAAACCAATTTGTTCTCCTTGGTTGAAAAATGTTATTGGAACTATCGGATTTTGATTGTTCACTTCCATATTTCCTTTGTTTCCTTTTCGGTCAACATATTCAATTTTTATACCTGTAATTTCTTGCTTCGAATTTCGTTTTACATTTGAATATTTAATTGTAATTCCCTTTTCTAACAATGCTTTGCAATCGTCTTTCATTTCTTGCTCAGGAGTGTTTTTATTCCAATTCATAATTACATCATTTTTGTTTAAGTCAGTTAATTTTGAATAACCTTCTAATTGTGCGTTTAAATTAAGGGAACAAAAAAGTAAAAAAACAAATGTTGCAATTGTAGTATTGATTTTAGAAACTGAAGTT
>JAYUFJ010000241.1:0-5065 GCA_043738775.1 Flavobacterium sp.
TTATCTCCTTTTTGAATTTCGTTCGAAATAATCATTCTTGACAATGGTCTTTTTAACAAAGTTCTTATATTTCCTTTAATTGGTCTTGCTCCGTATTCGCTACTAAAACCTATAAGGGCTATTTTTTCTTTATCTTCGCTTGATATTTCTAAACTTATTTCTAATTTTTCTAATAATTGTAATAATTCTTTTTTCAAATGAATATCGAAAATACGAGCAACGCTTTTTGAACTAATTGGTGCAAAAGGAATAATTTCGGTTAATCTTCCTAAAAATTCTGGACGAAAATAGCCCGTCATTATTTGAATTAAATCATTCGATTTCGGAATAACATCTTTTTCAAAAGATTTCACAATAAAATCAGAACCTATGTTAGAGGTAAATAAAATTACAGAATTCGAAAAATCACCTTCTTTACCCAATCTATCACTTAGTTTTCCTTCATCTAATATTTGTAAAAAAACATCGAAAACTGATTTATGTGCTTTTTCAATTTCGTCAAACAAAACTATAGAATATGGTTTTTGTCTTATTTTGTTAACAAGTAAACCACCTTCTTCGTATCCAACATATCCTGGAGGTGCGCCGTATAATAATGCTGCAGAATGTTCTTCTTTAAATTCGGACATATCGAGTCGAATGATTGCTGTTTCATCACCAAAAAGAAAATCGGCCATTGATTTTGCCAATTCGGTTTTTCCAGTTCCTGTTGGCCCTAAAAAGAAAAATGACCCAATTGGCTGTCCAGGTTTTGTAAGCCCTGATCTTGATTCTAAAATTGCATCCGAGACTACTTTTACAGCGTGATCTTGACCAATAACTCTTTTTTTGAGCATATTTTCAATATCCAATAATTTTTCTCTTTCGTCTGATGATACTTTACCCGCAGGAATTCCAGTAATACCAGCAACAACAAGCGATAAATGTGATTTTAAAACAGTATTTTCTTGATTTTCTAGTTCATCCAAAGTTTCCAACAAACCTTTTATATGCTCAATTTTAGTATACTTTTCAGTTAATGTTGGATATATTGTAATACTGTCATCAATTTGATTAAATAATTTCCCCGATTTTTTTATTACATCGTTATACAACCAATCAATTTTTTCGGTTTCGGTTTCAATAATATCTGATAATCCTTCAAATTGTACTTTTAATTGAGGTAATTCTTTTTTTATAGTTTCTTTAGCAACTTTAAGTGATGACATGGTTCTATCAATTAAATCTAATGCAGAATCGGGTAGTGATTTTTCTTTTAAATAACGCTTCGACAATCGAATTGCTTCTTTAATTCCTTCTTCATCAATTGAAAAATTATGATGGTTTTGATAGTGAATAACAACGTTGTTAATCATTCTAAAAGCCAAATCTTGATGAGGTTCTTGAATTTCTAATGTTTCAAAACGTCTTGAAATAGCATCATCTTTGCCTAATGTTTTTCTATATTTTTCGGTTGTTGTTGCTCCAATAAAAGTAATTTCTCCTTTTGAAAGCTCCGATTTTATGATACTTGCAATTCCATTTCCTTGACTTGAGTCGAATAATTCGTGTATATCGTCAATAAAGGCAATAGGTTTATCGTATTTTTTTAATTCGTTAAATATTTTTTGAAGTCGGTCCTCAACCTCTCCTTTGTATGATGCTCCAGCAAATAAAGTTCCGATATTTATTTCAAATACAGAGGCATTGTGAAAGGATGATAATGTAGTTTTATTGGCAATTTTATTACAAAACCCTTCTACTAATGTCGATTTTCCTACGCCAGGTTCACCAGTTATAATTACGTGTGGTTTTAGTTTTCGGTTAAGAATTTCGGTTATTATTTTTAATTCTTCATCACGTCCAATTATTGAAAAACTGGTTTCTGTTTTGGTTTTATTTATTCTATTAGTACAATATTTTTCTAAAACCGATGAATTTACACCCGAAGTAGGTTTTGAATTTGAGGTTGATGAAACCGAATTTTGTGTTGCAGCATTACCTTCTATTAAAATGTCTTTTAAAGAAGTTGGAGTTATGGGTAAAGATTTTAATTGATCGTGACTAAATCCAACTCCTGGAGTAACTAAAGTAATTAGTAAAACATTAAAATCAACTTCAGTACCTAAGTTTTTTGCTATTATTTCTGCTTCTTCAAAAATAGTTATTGCAGCATTATCTGCTGCTGGATCTTCTGTTGGTTTTGAGGCTTTTGGCAGTTCATTCGTTCGAACGTCTGCCCATTCATCAATATAAAAAACATCAACACCCTTACTATCAAGAAGCTTTAAAAAATCAAATTGCGGATTTAATAAAGCTTTTAAAATGTGAGATGCACTATATTTTTGATTCAGATTTTCTTTAGCATATTGTTTTGCAATATGAACCACCTGAAGAATTTCTTCTTGCCCCATAATTTATTTGTTAGTAAAAATTAACTTATTCTCAAAAAACAATTAATAATATTTAAATTTTAATCCGATTTAGCATTCGCAACTTTTACTTCAATAATAAGATCTTCAAGTCGTTTTTTTAAATCTTTGTTTTCTTGAGTTAATTGTTCAATTGCATTTTTAGAATCGGAATATTGTATAAGATTTTTTTTGGAATTTACTAAATCTTGTACGTTGATAATTATTCTATCATATAATTTTGAACTTAAAGTATCATCTGGAATTTCTTTGCTTAAATCACCAAGTTTTTGACCGATATTTTGTTCAATATAAGTTGCTCTTTCGGGTGTTTTTTGCATTGAATCCAACAATTTAGTGATGTTTTTAAATTCATCAGAAAATTTTTGTTGATAATTAAATTGTTTTATCATTCCTTCATTTTCTGTTCGCAAAACTTCGTTTTCCTTTACAGGTAGTTTAAAGTTGAAAAACAATGCAAAAATTAAAATTCCAGCACAAACTGTAAACATTCCTAGAAACAGCATAAAAGCTGAATAACGTTCTTTTTTATTTAATATATCCATAATAAAATTAATCTGCTAAAAATGATGGTGATGAATTTGAAGTTTTGTCGTCTTTTTCGGTACTAAAAATTGATGTTTTTGTGTCGTTCTTTAAAATATTTTCATTAACAAAAATACCGGTATCTTTTTTTCTTCCTATATAATCTAGTTGATTTAAAATTGAATATAGATTGTCAATTTTTGACATAAAAGAATTAATTTGAATTAATGTCTCGTTAATATCATAAGATTTATACTTAACATTAATTGTATCGCTAAACAATCGCTCGAAATCACCACTTTTAATATCTGTCCATTCAGAAAAATAATTGAATAACGTTTCTTTACCATCACCAGAAAAAGTATCAAAACAATTTTTTATAGCTCTTGCCAAACCAACCGTGTTACTCAAAATTTCAATTGGTTTAGCATTATAACCAGCCCATTTATTCATTGCAATATATTTTTCAACGTATTGTAACGATTTATTACAAGCTTCCAAGACCATTATTGCTATAACATTCTCATCTTCGGTTGTGCTTCTAAATTTAATTTTTTGAATAATTTGAACAGAATTAAATTCGATTTGTTTGAAAAATAAATCATAATTTTCAAAAAATTTAATTAATGAATCATGACTATTTATTGCTACACTGGGTGGTATATAATCGGTTAAAATTTCATAACTATCCGATGATGCTTTAAATTTTGCAATAGGAAATTGTAAAGGCCCAATATTATTTTGATTGACATCACTTTCAAGGGCAGTTGTAAAAGTATATTTTGATGTAGCATATGGAAAGCGTGGCGGAATTTCTTCCATATTTTGCTCGCCAGATGGAATTCTTTGATAAGGATCTACATTTAAAAGAAGGTAATAGTTATTTTCTTTTAAGTTAACTTCTTTTAACTCCAATTTTTCTAAAAAAGCTCCCGTTAAATCAGTAATTTCTATTCTTCCACCACAAGGTGTGACTGCTTTTAGTAATTTTATATCAATACTCAACTCTTTGTGAGTATCAATTGAAATTGTATATTGAAACGGTCTTGATAAGTTGGTGCTTAACAAACCGTAGTTCAAATCGTTGGTTTCTAAATTTCTTGCATCCCGAACAATATCTTCAATATTATTTTGAAGTTCAATAAAATGATTTTTATTGATTTTCATTCCTTCAATCCAATTAACTGGAAAATGCTTTATGTTTTCTGCCATTATTTTGTTTTTTATATTCTTTGACAAATTATTGTTGCTCCGTCTTTAATGTTGTTAGTGTCTATTGCAACTTCAGGATCTATGTATTCTGCCGAACCAAACCATTTTGGTTTAGTATGAAAATACCATCCATAAGGTTGCTCTTTCTCGTCAAGATGACGTATTTTATCATTCGGATTTTTTTCATTATAATCGTTTATAAAATAATAAAATAATCTACCAAAATCAAAAGCTCTAGGTGCTTTTACTTTAAAATTTATTATATTTTTATCGTTTGTTTTTTTTTGAAAAACCAAATTCAAAATTATTATGTTTCGCATTTCAGATGCTTGAGGAGATGGATAAACAGTATTCAAAGGATAAAACCATCGTTTATGCAATTTTGCAGGAATAGAAATTGCTGTTACAAAAAGAATGTAAGTTAAGGTTGGTATACTAAAAAATAATAGCGTTGCAATTAGGTAAGTAAAATATTTTAAATCGTCGAAAAAGCCAGCTATTATTGCCATAAATCCAGCAATAAAAATTGAAGTTATAAAAGAAATAGCAATTTCGGTAAATATTTTTTTTGCATCAAACTTTTGAAAATAAGTTTGAAAAAGCAACAAGTGAATTGCCCCAGCTATTGTAAAATAAACTTGTAAAGCAACAAATCGTTTAGAAATAGTTATTTCTTTTAAATTATAAATTATTGCCGAGAATAAGATAAAAACTAATGCTTGAAATAATATGTAAAAAAAATATTTTTTCTTTTCCTGCTTTAATTTAGGGGTTTTAGCACTTACTAGCATTGAAAGCATCATTGCAACTGCAATAATAATTAACACATAAATTAATGCTTCACCTCCATTTATTTTTGGTAAAAAACGTCTCATTATAAAATTGTTGAAATTCCTAATCTTGATTTGTAACTATGG
>JAYUFJ010000242.1:0-5046 GCA_043738775.1 Flavobacterium sp.
AAATTTTAATTTTATGAAAACAAAATTATTTTACCTGTTTCTTTTGATTTCCTTTTTTGGATATGGGCAACAAGATGCTTGGATTTATTTTAATGATAAGCCAAATTCTAATTATTATTTAAGTAATCCATTACAAATGCTATCACAACGTGCACTCGACCGACGAAATGCACAAAACATAGCATTAAATTTTAATGACGTTCCTTTACATCAACCTTATGTTGATCAAATTACAACTTCGGTTGGTATTCAAGTAAAAGCCAAGTCTAAATGGTTGAATTGTTTGCACATTCGAGGCACTCAAACCGATATTAGTGCTTTAATTTCATTGCCATTTGTAAATCATATTTCATTTGCCGATAAAGGAATTGCTCAACTTGGGCGACAAACTTTTGTTACTCATAGTGGTGTTAAATCAGTTAAAGATGCTGCATTAACTACATTTAATTATGGTTCCTCTTCAAATCAAATTACTATGCTAAATGGTAATTTGTTGCACCAACAAAATTATACAGGAACCGGAAAAGTAATTGCTGTACTAGACGCTGGTTTTCCTGGAGTAGATGTTGCCCAACCTTTTCAGCGTTTGCGTGATAATAATTTAATTTTAGGAGGCTATAATTTTGTAGATAAAACAACCAATTTTTACACTCGAAATGGTCACGGTACACTTGTTTTATCTTGTATAGGTGGTTTTAAAGACAATCAATTAGTTGGTACTGCTCCTGATGCTAAATTTTATCTTTTTATTACCGAAGATGTTGATTCTGAAAATCCTGTTGAAGAAAGTAATTGGGTCGAAGCCGCTGAAATGGCAGATTATGTTGGTGCCGATATTATAACTTCATCCTTAGGATATTTTGGGTATGATAATCCAAATTATTCCTATTTATACGATGATATGACGGGAAATAAAGCATTTGTGTCAAAAGGAGCAAATATAGCTTTTTCCAAAGGAATGATTGTTGTTGTAAGTGCAGGAAATTCTGGTGGTTCAACAGATCCTCATATTGGAGTTCCAGCCGATGCTACAAATGTTTTAACAATTGGAGCCGTAAAGGCCGATAGAACTAAGGCAAGCTTCAGTTCCATAGGGCCATCATTTGATAATCGTATAAAGCCAGATGTTATGGCACAAGGTCAGTCATCAGTAGTTTGCAATTCGTCGGGAAATATTACAACAGCCAACGGAACTTCATTTTCTTGCCCAATTATGGCAGGAATGATAGCTAGTTTTTGGCAAGCAATACCTTGGGCGAATAATATTCAGGTAGTTCAATTTGTAAAGCAAGCATCTGATAATTATACAACTCCAAATGCCAATTATGGATATGGAATTCCAAATTTTCAAACTGCTTTAAACACAGCTTTATTGAGTGTCCCATCGGTAACTCCAAAAGAAATTGAATTCTCATTTGCTCCAAATCCAATTACAAATACCTTGGAATTAAAATTCTCGGAATCCTACAATAAAAATTATTTTGAAGTTTACAATAATTTAGGACAACTTATTATATCTAAAGAAAATGTAATTAATAAACAAAATATCGATGTAAGTTCATTAAGTGCTGGACTATATTTTTTTAAATTCAACTCATTAGAAATAATTAAAACCGGAAAACTATTAAAAAACTAAAAGCATTTCCTTTATTTAAAAATGAATAAAATAAAACAACTTTTTAATATAAAATATCCAATTATTCAAGGTGGAATGATATGGAATAGTGGTTATAAACTAGCAAGTGCAGTGAGCAACTCTGGTGGCTTAGGATTAATTGGAGCAGGGTCAATGTACCCAGAAATATTGCTAGAGCACATTCAAAAATGTAAAAAAGCAACCAATAAACCATTCGGGGTAAACGTACCTATGTTATACCCGAATATTGAAGAAATAATGAAAATGATTGTAGATGAAGGTATCAAAATCGTTTTCACTTCAGCTGGAAACCCAAAAACTTGGACTTCTTTTTTAAAAGAAAAAGGAATTACTGTTGTACACGTAGTTAGCAGTTCAAAATTCGCATTAAAAGCACAAGAAGCAGGAGTTGATGCAGTTGTTGCCGAGGGTTTTGAAGCGGGAGGGCACAATGGTAGAGAAGAAACAACAACTTTAACTTTGATTCCAATGGTTAAAGAAAAAATAGGAATTCCTTTAATCGCTGCTGGTGGTATTGCCTCTGGTCGTGGCATGTTGGCAGCTATGGTACTTGGTGCCGATGGAGTTCAAATGGGAAGCCGTTTCGCAGCCTCAATTGAAAGTTCGGCACACAATAATTTCAAGCAAACCATTTTAACAGTTAACGAAGGCGACACCCAACTTTCGTTAAAAGAATTGGCACCCGTACGTTTAATAAAAAATAAATTTTATAACGATTTACAAGATTTATATGCTCTCAACCCAACTACCGAGGATTTAAAAACGCTATTAGGTAGAGCCAGAGCTAAAAAAGGAATGTTTGAAGGCGATTTAAACGAAGGAGAACTCGAAATTGGGCAAATTGCTGGTTTAATTCACGAGATTTTGCCAGTATCAGAAATTTTTGAAAAAATTATTTCCGAGTTTGAAACTGCAAAAAGTGAAGTGGTTTTAATTTAACCTAATTCTTTTGATCCGTAAATTTCTTTTCCCAAATAGAATCTAATTCGTAAACATCAACCGGATAAAATGCTTTTTGTTCAATTAAATTACCACGATTAAAAGCTCTTGATAAAATGGTTTCTATTAAATAATCCTCATTAACTTCTTTTGGGTTATAGTTTTCTTTTAAATTTAAGTCAAATAAACTTGCTGCCGTATTTGACCAAAAAGCTTTCCAGCCGCTTTTATAGTTTTTAATTAAATCATAAGTAGTTGTTCCTGTTTGTCGGTAAATTAGTTTAATTAAAATTTGACCTTGTTTACGAGACAATTTTTTGAGTTTCTCTTTAAATTCATTGTTTATATATTCTTCAACAATTTTAAAATACTTGCGTTTATCACGGTTGTTGTCAAATTTCTCTAAATTTTTATTCAAAGTTGTAAGTCGTTCCGATGCAGTTTTAGCAAAAGGGTAAACTTTGTAAACACGATTTTGAAGAATCAAAAATTGCTTTTTTGCCTCCGGATCCAGTTTTTGTTTATAAACTACTACTTCTTCAAGTAAAACTGTTTTTTGAATTATCGAATCATTCAATTCATTAGGTTCAAGTAAAGAATCTTTTAAAACTTGTGAAAATGAATTTATTGAAAACAAAAAGGCTAAAATAAAAAAAGTGTGCTTCAACATAAAATAAAATTTGTGTAAAAATATGAAATAACATTATCAAGTGTAGTGCCAAATTTATAAATTAGCAAAAAAAAATTTTTATGGATTCAAAATCAATACTTACCGAAAAATCATTAACATTTTTAGAATCATATTTAAACAATCCATCGCCAACAGGTTACGAATCAAGTGGTCAAAAAATTTGGATGGAATATTTAAAACCTTATATAGATACTTTTACTACCGATATATATGGTACAGCAGTCGGAATTATAAATCCAGAAGCCACTTTTAAAGTAATCATAGAAGGGCATTGCGACGAAATTTCGTGGTATGTTAATTATATAAACGATGATGGTTTAATTTATGTAATAAGAAACGGCGGTTCCGATCATCAAATTGCACCATCAAAACAAGTAAATATACATACCAAAAATGGCATTGTTAAAGGAGTTTTTGGTTGGCCAGCAATTCATACCCGAAAAAGTGGCAAAGAAGAAAGTCCAAAAATCAATAATATATTTATTGATTGCGGTTGCGAAACTAAAGAAGAAGTTGAAAATTTAGGAATTCACGTAGGATGCGTAATTACATATCCCGATGAGTTTATGATTTTAAATAAAAATAAATTTGTATGTCGCGCCATCGACAATCGAATTGGAGGTTTTATGATTGCCCAAGTCGCTCGATTATTAAAAGAAAACAATAAAAAATTACCTTTCGGATTGTATATAGTAAACTCTGTTCAAGAAGAAATAGGGCTTAGAGGAGCCGAAATGATTACAAATTCAATCAAACCAAACATAGCCATTGTTACCGATGTATGCCATGATACAACAACACCAATGATAGAGAAAAAAACCGAAGGTGATCTTAAAATTGGTAACGGCCCAGTAATAGCTTATGCACCAGCAGTTCAAAATAATTTACGTGAATTTATAATAAATGTAGCTCAAAACAATGATATTCCATTTCAACGAAACGCCAATTCACGCTCAACGGGTACCGACACCGATGCTTTTGCTTACAGTAACGGCGGCGTAGCTTCAGCATTAATTTCATTGCCTTTGCGTTACATGCACACCACAGTTGAAATGGTGCATCAAAACGATGTTGAAAATGTAATTAAATTAATTTACGAAACTTTATTAAAAATAGAAAACAACCATGATTTTAGTTATTTTAAATAAAATTTGGGCGTGACCACGCTTTTAATGGCGTGGTCAGGCTTTACATTCCCGCTTTTTTTTATCTCGTTCCAAAAAACGAGATAAAAAAAGAGCTCCATTTCAATCCTTCACGCAACCTAAATACCTACAATTTATTTTTTAAAGTTGTAGGTATTAATCTAGTTAGATTAAATATTAAAAATATCTCGCAATGTTTTTAATTTTTACATTTTTTCAATAACCAAGTTAGTTTATTGTGCATTCTCTATTTAATTTGTCACTATAAACGGTATTCAAAAATTTAAAGTATTTTTTCCTTAACAACTTGTTTATAACTATTTAACAACCAACTTATAAACTTATAAAATAGTTCTATTTTTGAAAATCAATAACAAACACAACTAAATAATGAAAAAAATTACAAATTTTATAATGATTTTGCTTGTCAATTTCATTTATTCTCAAATCCCTGCGGGTTATTACAATACAGCTTTAGGAACTGGTTATACTTTAAAAACTCAATTGTACAATAAAATTAAAGGGCACACCGACCAAGGTTACAACGGACTTTGGACAACTTATTCAACATCCGACAGAGACAATCAATACGAAAACGACAACACAATTATTGA
>JAYUFJ010000243.1:0-1780 GCA_043738775.1 Flavobacterium sp.
GCAGTTAATGATGCAACTACTGGTGATACAACTTATGACTTGGATTCAATTCAAGGACAAAGTAGAAATATTAAATTAGAGGTTTTTAAATCGAATTATTTTTTAAATGATAACGATCCGGCATCTGTTTTTGAACCTTTTAAACATTTTACCGATGAAAACAACAATTTTGCGGCCAACATTGACCCTTATGGAAGGTTAAACAACGATAATAAAGAAATTACTGGGGTAACGGTAGATAATAGTCAAAACGATAAATTTTTTTTTAATCAAAGTCAAATTAAACTTTACAAAGACACCTCTACAAGATTGTTATTGAAAGAAAGATTATCTCCTGGAATGTTTTTAAATTTAGACACCAATTTTTTCAAAACTAATATTATTCAAGCCCCATTATCGAATTTAGATAATGATAATGCATTTCACAGCTATTTTAGAGGATTATACTTTAAAGCTACAGCACTATCCGGTGTTGATTCAAAAGGCGCAATGGCTAGGATGAATTTCTCGCAAGGTAAAGTAACTATTGTTTATAAGGATTACACCTCTGCAACCGATCTTACATTAATTAGAAAAACATTAGTTTTAAAAATGTCAGGCAATTCAGTAAACTTAATAGATAATGTTGAAAACCCTTTATATACAGCAGCAACATCTAGTCCCGATTTTACAAACGGTGATTTTAAATTATATTTAAAAGGAGGTAATGGTTCACAATCAATTATAAAATTATTTGGAGGTTTAACCACTTCCGACCCTGCTTCAAAATTAGCCGAAATGCGACGAGACGGTTGGTTAATTAATGATGCTTATTTAACTTTTTTTATAGATAATACAACAATGGGCACCGAGCAAGAACCAAACAGATTGTATCTTTATGATTATGACAATAAAAGACCTATTATTGACTATTTTTTCGATCCGTCTTCGAGTGCTAATTCAAAATACAACAAATATGTTTATGGCGGAATTATAGAAAAAAATGCTTCAGCTAGAGGAACACAATATAAAATTCGAATTACAAATCATTTACGTAATTTAATAAAATATGGTGGACCAAATAATCCAGCAACTAATTTTAAAGATTCGACCAATGTAAAATTGGGATTGGTTGTAACCGAGAATATTAATAACAACCAGAATGCAGCATTTAAAACTCCGCCAGACCTTTTACATAAATTTTTACCAGTAATGAGTGTTGTTAATCCATTAGGAACTGTTTTATGGGGCAGTAACCAATCAGTTCCTGTTGCAAAAAGAGTAAAACTTCAAATTTATTACACTAAACCAAACTAAAATCAATTTTATATGTGTGGAATTGTTGGATACATTGGATATCGGGAAGCATATCCAATAATAATTAAAGGATTAAAGCGTTTGGAATATCGAGGTTACGATAGTGCAGGTGTAATGCTTTTTGATGGAAATGAAATGAAAGTTTGCAAAACAAAAGGCAAAGTTTCTGACTTAGAAGCTAAAGCAAAATCTGAAATATCAATAACTGGAACGATAGGAATGGGTCACACAAGGTGGGCTACTCACGGAGTTCCAAACGATATAAATTCGCATCCACACCTCTCAAATTCTGGTAATTTAGCCATAATTCATAACGGGATTATTGAAAACTATGAACCTTTAAAAAAAGAATTGATAAATAGAGGATATACTTTCAATTCAGACACAGACACCGAAGTTTTAATTAATTTAATTGAAGATGTTCAAAAAAAGGACAATCTTAAATTAGGAAAAGCAGTTCAAATTGCTTTAAATCAAGTGGTTG
>JAYUFJ010000244.1:0-1779 GCA_043738775.1 Flavobacterium sp.
AAAGAAGAGCAATCGCGCTTGAAAGAAGAGCAATCGCGTTCAGAAAAAGAACGCGAACACGAAAAAGTTGAACGCAGTATTCTTTTGATGTTAAGTCAAGGAGTAAAAATTGAAGTTATTGCTAAATTTTTAGAACTGCCAATTGAGCAAATTGAAGCGATTCAAAATAAGTATAAAGACAACAACCCGGTATCAGAATTTTTGAAATAAGATTAAATAGTTGTCAAAAAATAAAAAGGTGTGTCGAATGGCTTAGTACATGACAAAAAATAATTTGGTTGCTCTACAAAGTCAGTTCTGTTTTTTTTCAAAATATAATTTTGAAGAAAAACTGTATCCGAAATTTTAAATTTTTAAGATTTCGGTTATTTCTTGCCCTGATTTTATTACGCACTCAAACAATTTTGCCAAAAGATTTATTAACTCAACTTTCATTTGGTGAAAGCATTGAGCCAACCATTTTAAACCATATTTAAAGAAACTATACTCAGGTCTTCCATGATTTTTAATCTTAATTGACTTAACTTTTTCGTTTTTATAAATTCCTGCTTTATAAGCCCAAGCAAATGTTATAGCAACGAGCATTAAAAGTCGATTTAATCTTTGATAATTAGTCAAATGCGTTGATTCTAAATTAAATCCCGCTGTTTTAAAAGCTTTAAACAAGGTTTCAATTTGCCAGCGTTTTTTATAATACTTCATTGCATCTTTTGTATGTTGATAAGAAGCGATGACAAGAAATTCAATTTTACCATTCGCATCTCGATATTTCATTCCTGTTAGGTAAACCTCACAACCAGTTATCTCCACACTTTGACGCATTATCAGTACTGCTTTAAGCGGTAATTGATTGAATATCGACGATGCTTTAACCTTTAACCCATTTTTTAAAGTAACTACAAGATTTGCACGAATACGAAAATAAAAATCAATCTTTTTATCAATCAAATACTGAGACCAGTGTCGAGACATAAATTCTCTGTCTGCTACTAAATACGCAATTTTGTCAATACCAAAAAGCCTTATAAAATTATCTATCAGTTCAATGCGCTCGTTCTGACTTGAATTACCGCATTTGTTGACTAAAAATTTCCAATACAAAGGAATACTCCCCCCTTCGCCAATAACACCTAACATGAGGATGTTAATATTAAATTTACCAAATTTCCAATTAGTCCGATCTAAAGTTAAACCAAATTTGGGCTCATTGGGTGCTAATTTAAAAAGCAACCGCGCTACCAGGTCGTGACTCAAGTCAAAATTTGCAAAAAAACGCTGAATTCTCCGCATATTCGAACTCCATTCCGCAGAGCAATCAAATCCCTCTGCTAAACGAGAGTAACTAACATCTTGAACTTTTAATAAAGAACCAATGAGAAGAACTATAAATTTAATCCGAGCTCCATTAATTGGTAATTCTTTCTTTAAAATTGATTCTAAGTCGCTATATTTATCCAACTTTTCCGTCGTGTTTGCCATCTATTGTTTTTGTAGTGATCAACAATATTAACAAATTTTGGCGGAAAAGTATTTTTTGTCATGTACTAAGAAAATTTGGTCACAATTTGGTTTTTAAATTGAAAAATGAAAAAATTATTTTACAAAGTCTTCAAGAGTGAAGAATTTCTGATACATCGCTTTCCTTTTTAATAAATCGCTGTGCATAATAGGCTGGTTCTAAAACACCATAACCTAAACGCACAGAGCGACCCAAACCAAGGCCAAAAGGCAAATTAGCATTGGTTTTAAATAAAACGCCAAAGCTGACTAAATTTGTGT
>JAYUFJ010000245.1:0-1779 GCA_043738775.1 Flavobacterium sp.
CTTCCACTTGCAACCATTCAATTCGTTTGTCTATCAATGTGGCTGGTGCCATGCAACACATATCGTTAAAAAATGTGACAGTTTCCGATTCATTCATTACGGCACCTTTTTGAAATTCAACCTTGAACATTGATAATAAACGAATGTCCATATAGGCAATTCCGTTCTTGAAACTGTGAAAACCTGCAACTGGCAAATTTTTCATAGTCGCATCTAGATAAAATAATCGGGTTGGCGAAGGAATAAAGTTGTATTGCTCGGAAGTTAAATACATCCAAACTGGTTTTTCGTGGCTTCGTATTTTTCCTGAAAAATCTACCTTAAAATTGTGAACAATTGGCTTATTGAGACAACCTGTATAACGAATGTATTTTTGAACGGGTTCGGGCAAATCTTTAATCATAGTATCAGTTAGAAGTGTTTTTGGTATATTTTTAGTTTGCAATAAACCAATTTTCACCTCGTTTCTATAGTCGTTTTTGAAATTTATTTGAAAAATACCAATGATGCTAAATGCCAAAATAATCACGTTGGCAATCGTACCAAATTTTGCATCTTGCCAATTATTTAGTATCAAATATTGCGAAAAAAGAATCGCAAGTAAGGCAAAATAAACCCAAGCGTCTTTTTTGAATAAAAATAAAATAACGCTCAACACGAATAATGCTGCTGTTACAAACCACAAAACACCTATTGGTTTTGAAATTTCTTTGGTCAATTGGCTAAAATTTGCATAATTAAATGCCTTCGCAAAACCCATAAAATGAATTAAACCGTGAAGAAGAGTCAGGAAAATGAAGATATATCTGTACATGGTTTTATTATTTTATGAATCTTTTCTACCTAATTGTTCAACTTCTTCCAACCATTTTTTTCGTTTGGCTTCATCAGATGTTTTAATTCCAGAAAACACCGAAATTTTTACTGGTTTGATGCCGCAAAACTCCAAAATCCCTTTTTTCATGGCGTTGTGACCGGGTCGTCTGTTTATGAGCCAATAATACCATTTTGGCGTATCCATCGTTACGATCAATCTGCCGGTTTTGTCTGTCAAAAGTTTGTCCCAAAATGGATTGTCTTTGTGATATTTGAATGCGAAATTTGGCAAAAATACCCGATCAATAAAACCTTTTAAAAGTGCAGGAAATGTGGACCACCAATTTGGGTACACAAAAACCAAATGATTTGCCCATAAAATATCGTTTTGAATTTCGACTAAATCGGGTTCTAATTCAGATATTTTTCTATAACCATAGGTCAAAATTGGATTGAATTTCAAGTCAATTAAATGGACTAATTTTACATTGGCACTCGATTTATAAGCACCCATTTTGTAGCTTTCTGCCAGTGCGAAACAAAAACTTTCTTTGTCGGGATGTGCATTTATTATTAGAATATTTTTCATGATAACAATAATTTTTTATTTTCATTTATAAATTGTTCAAATGTTTTGGGTACATTTCCTGTGATGTATTTTACACAATCGGTATTTTTTGGTTCTTTTTGAAATCTTGGTAAATAATGCAACATAATCATTACAAAAATTAACATTGTATCTATTTTTTCTCTTCGCTTTTCTAAATAAAATTTTAAAAGATTTGGCGATACAAAACTTATTTTTTTATCTAAACTAGTACTTAATTGCTTTGCCATTTCGTTAAAAGTTAGTTTTTCGTTATTTGTCAATTCGTATGATTTATTTCTATGTGAATTTAAATTGACAATAATTTTAGCCGCTACTTCACCAATGTCAGACACATCTATAAGAGTAAATTTTGC
>JAYUFJ010000246.1:0-5015 GCA_043738775.1 Flavobacterium sp.
AGGGAAATAGCCGCTTCGTGATAAAACGCTATAAAAAACTGGAGAAATATGTCCATTGGATAGAAAAAATAAGTCTTCTCCAATTCCGTCCATATCAAAACCCGGTTTTCTGTTCATAATGTTTTGATAAAGAGCTACTAAAAATTCGGTACAACCCAATGAACCACCTGGATGACCTGAATTTACCGCGTGAACCATACGAAGAATATCGCGGCGAACTTGGGTTGAAAAATCTTGAAGTTGTTTTGTATTTGTTGTCATTGTTGTAGTTAAAATTTAAACATTTGCAAATATATAATTTTTGATTTTAGATTCTAGATTTTAGATTTAGTAGTTATTAAAAGTTATCTACAAATGAAGTGTGAATTTTATTTTTAATGAAAATTTTTACTTGTAAAAGAAATATGTTAAAAAAAAACCTAAATCACAAACCATAAAACCTAAATAAATTATATTTGCCAATATGAAATTTGAATTATTAAAAAAAGACCTAAATAGTAAGGCCCGAGCAGGAATCATAACCACTGATCACGGTGTAATTGAAACTCCAATTTTTATGCCTGTCGGAACTGTAGCTTCAGTAAAAGGTGTACATCAACGAGAATTGAAAGAAGAAATAAACCCAGATATTATTTTGGGAAATACTTATCATTTATATTTACGCCCTCAAACAGCTATTTTGGAAAAGGCTGGAGGATTACATAAATTTATGAATTGGGATAGAAATATTCTTACCGATTCAGGTGGTTATCAAGTCTATTCGTTATCGGCAAATAGAAAAATTAAAGAAGAAGGTGTAAAGTTTAAATCGCATATTGATGGTTCTTTTCACTTTTTTACTCCCGAAAATGTAATGGAAATTCAACGTACAATTGGTGCCGATATTATAATGGCATTTGACGAATGTACTCCATATCCTTGTGATTATAGATATGCACAACGGTCTATGCACATGACGCATCGTTGGTTGGATCGATGTATCAATCACCTAACTAAATTGCCTTTTAAATACGGTTTTGAACAAACTTTTTTTCCAATAGTTCAAGGTAGTACTTATAAAGATTTAAGGATGCAATCTGCCGAATACATTGCCAATTCAAACCAACAAGGAAATGCAATTGGTGGACTATCAGTAGGGGAACCTGCCGAAGAAATGTATGCGATGACTGAAATCGTTTGCGATATTCTTCCCGAAGAAAAACCAAGATATTTAATGGGTGTAGGAACTCCAATTAATATTTTAGAGAATATCGCCCTGGGAGTGGATATGTTTGACTGTGTAATGCCAACCCGGAACGCCAGAAACGGTATGCTTTTTACTGCAAACGGAACTATAAATATCAAAAATAAAAAATGGGAAGCCGATTTTACACCTGTTGATGAAATGGGAATTACATTTGTAGATACCGAATATACCAAAGCATATCTTCGACATTTGTTTGCAGCTAATGAATATTTAGGAAAACAAATTGCCACAATTCACAACCTTGGGTTTTATATGTGGCTAGTTCGTGAAGCCCGAAAACATATTATTGCTGGCGATTTTAGAGTTTGGAAAGAAATGATGGTAAAAAATATGAGTAATCGACTTTAAATTTTTATATGTTTAAAAAACTAAAAAATATAAAATTACTTTTTTCAATGAACTTTATAAGTATCATTGACAAATACATTTTAAAAAGATATTTAGCCACTTTTTCGGTAATGATATTATTGTTTATTCCGATCGGAATAACAATCGACGTTTCTGAAAAAATAAATAAAATGATTGAGAACAAAGTGCCGTTTGGTCCAATTGCTCAATATTATTTAGATTTTACAATTTATTTTGCCAATCTTTTGTTTCCAATATTCTTGTTTTTATCCATCATTTGGTTTACTTCAAAATTGGCCAATAATACTGAAATTATTGCAATTTTAAGTTCTGGAATTTCGTTTACCCGATTTTTGAGACCTTATATAATTGGGGCTACAATTGTTTCACTTTTCTCGCTTTTTATGGGTTTCTTTTTGTTGCCAAAAGCAAGTGACGGTTTTAATAATTTTAGATATACTTATTTAATTGGTAACGGACAAAATGAAATGCGTGATAATTCGGATGTTTATCGGCAAATAAGTGACGACGAATATATTTATGTAAGCAATTTTAATTCAGTAACGCAAACAGCATTTAACTTTTCTTTAGAAAAATTTCAAAATAATAAATTATTATACAAAATAACTGCCAACCGAATACAATATAATACCAAGCAGAAAAACTATTCGATGTACGAATACAAAAAGCGAAAGGTAGGCGAATTAGGTGATATTTTAGAAGCTTCAGATAAAAAAGATACCATTTTTAGCTTTGATTTAGAAGATTTAACTCCAGTGGTTTATATTGCAGAAACATTAAATTATACTCAATTAACCAAATTTATAGATAAAGAAAAAGCTAGAGGTTCGACAAATATTGACACGTATTTAGTGGTTTTGTATAAAAAGTTCAGTTTACCAGTTTCGGCATTCATTTTAACAATTATTGCGGTTGCGGTTTCTTCAATGAAGCGCCGTGGTGGTATGGGAATGAACTTAGCAATTGGAATTTTATTGGCATTTGGTTTTATTTTTATTGATAAAATTTTTGGAGTTTTAGCCAGTAAATCAAGTGTTCCGCCTTTAATTGCCGTTTGGATTCCCAATATAGTGTTCGGAATTTTGGCCTTTTTTTTACTCCGAAATGCTAAACGATAACTCAAAAAGTTATTTAAAGCTTCATTTAATAGTTTTTATTTGGGGTTTTACAGCCATTTTAGGAAAATTAATTTCGCTACAAGCTTTACCTTTAGTTTGGTTTCGAATGTTGTTCGCAGTAGGTTTTATTTTCATTTATATAAAATTTAAAAAAATTCCAATTGCACTATCTGTAAAAGCCATTGTTTTGTTTTTAATTGCTGGTTGCATCATCGCTTTGCATTGGTTTACATTTTTTAGAGCAATTAAAGTTTCAAATGTATCTGTAACACTGGCTTGTTTAGCAACAGGTTCCTTTTTTACATCATTAATTGAACCTATTTTTTACAAACGAAAAGTAATTTGGTACGAAGTTTTTTTTGGTTTAATAGTAGTTTTCGGATTGTATTTAATTTTTAAATTCGAAGGTACTTATATTGAAGGAATAACTTTGGCTTTAATATCGGCTTTTTTATCGGCACTCTTTTCGGTTATTAATAGCAAATTTGTTAAAATTTATAATCCAACTATCATTTCCTTTTACGAACTTTTTGGAGGTGTACTTTTTTTATCAATTTTACTATTGTTTACCAATGGTTTTAGTGTTCAATTTTTTCAACTTTCAATATCCGATTTTTGGTATTTATTGATTTTAAGTTCTGTATGCACAGCTTTTGCATTCATTGTTTCAACAGCAGTTATGAAACATATTAGCGCTTATACGGTTATGCTAACCATTAATTTAGAACCCATTTACGGAATTATTTTGGCATTACTTATTTTTAATAACAACGAAAAAATGAAGACTGAATTTTATTTAGGGGCTTTAATTATACTTTTTTCAGTAGTTGTAAATTCGATTATAAAAAATAAAAAAAATATTTGAATTAAGCGTTTTTTTAAATTATAAATTAACACAAAGTATTTTTATAATTTTTTTTGTTAAAATATATATATATCAGATTAATATATTTTTAAACTGCATTTACAATAGCCACAAAATCATCTGCTTTTAATGAAGCACCTCCAATTAAACCACCATCAACATCGGGTTTACCAAAAATTTCTTTAGCATTATCTGGTTTTACGCTACCGCCATATAAAATTGAAACTTGATCGGCAATGTCGCTGCCAAAAGTATGACGAACAGTTTCGCGTATAAAAGCATGCATTTCTTGAGCTTGATTGGGGCTTGCAGTTTCACCGGTACCAATAGCCCAAACAGGTTCGTAAGCCAAAACTATATTTGCCCAATTTTCGTTTGAAATGTGAAACAATCCTTCGCGCAATTGATTTTCAACCAAATTAAAATGTTGCTTATTTTGTCTGTCCTTCAACTCTTCACCAAAGCAAAAAATAACTGTCATTTGGTGTTGCAATGCTGTTGAAACTTTATTGGCAATTAAAGAATCGCTCTCGTGAAAAATGGATCTTCGCTCGGAATGACCCAAAATAACCGTAGTTACTCCAACACTTTTTAACATATCGGCAGAGATTTCTCCAGTATAAGCTCCACTTTCGTTTTGATGCATGTTTTGAGCAGCAACGCCAATTGAAGTAAACTCTAAATGATCAACCGCTGAGGCCAAATTGATAAATGTAGGTGCAATAATTACTTTTGCATCGCTATCTGTCGGAATTTTAGCAATTAATTCGTTGATTAAATCTTCGGTTTCTTCGCTGTTTTTGTTCATTTTCCAATTTCCAGCAACAATTTTGGTTCTCATTATTTTAGTTCTTTTAAAGTGGAATTTATTTTATCAAAATCAGTTTCTATGGCGCGTTTTAAAACAATATTTTGATTTTTATCAATAATTATATACCTCGGAATCCAATCCAAATCTATAGACTTTCCAAATGCTCCTTTCATCATTTTAGGATCATTTGCCCAAATATGTATGCCTTTTAATTCGTGTTTTTTAATACCTTCAATCCATTTATTATAGTCTTTGTCCATCGAAACAAATAAATACATCACATCGGGATTTTGTTTTTGCAATTCTTTCAATTTAGGCATTGCCTTAACACAATCACCACACCACGATGCCCAAACTTCCATAACAATAGTTTTTCCTTTGTGTTTGTTTAAAATATCTTGAAACACAACATCTTGATTGTCAGTATTTTTTAACTGCATTTTCAAAGTTTCTGTGGTAAAAGTTTCTTGGGCGTTGGAACAAGAAATTGTTGCAAAAATTGTTGCAAACAATACTATTATATTTTTCATAGTTATCAATTTAATTATTCAAAAATAGGTGTTTTTGTTTTTTGATTTAAAAATTTAACTAAAATTTTAAAGTTTC
>JAYUFJ010000247.1:0-1756 GCA_043738775.1 Flavobacterium sp.
AAACGGAACATTAGTTGGTCAAACATTTACAACAAATTTAATACCAATAAACGGAAGCCAAACTGGGCAAATAATGGTTACTTTACCCGACTCGATTACAGCTCCGTACTCAATAAAATTGGTAGTTGATGATAATGGAGCAGGAACTGGCATAGTTACGGAGCTGCTTGAAAACAACAACTCTTTTACAGAAATAATTTTTCCTTATGTTTTACCAAAATTCAATATTTTGGAGCCTTTATTTTCGTGTAATCAAGAATTAACAAAGGGAACCTTTGATTTTTTAAATTACAATCAATTGGTAATTGAAAACGCTACAACCGATACTTTTGCGGGCTATTATGAAAGTTATATTGAGGCTCAAAACGAAACAAATCCGATTTTAAATACCACCAGTTATATTGCAAATACAACTCCGAAGCTACTATTTATAAAAATAAAAAATTCCATTTGTGACGAAATAACTTCTTTTGAATTAAAAACTAAAAACTGTCCAGTAACTGTATATAATTTTGTTTCAAATAACAATGACGGAGCGAACGATGCCTTTTTTATAAAAGGATTACGAAACATATTCGTTAATTTTGAACTTCAAATATACAACCGTTGGGGACAATTAATTTGGATAGGCAACAATGAGAAACCAGATTGGGATGGAGAAACTAATATAGGTTTAAAGTTTGATTCTAAAAAAGCTCCAGATGGAACCTATTTTTACATACTTTACTTGAACGATCCCGATTATCCAACACCTTTAAATGGCTATTTGTACCTTGTAGGAAATAATTAAAAGTGTATTTTTGTAAAATAAATACAAAAAATGAAATACCTGCATTTAGTTCAATTCAAAAACTTAATATTAATTGCTTTTATGCAACTTTTATTTTATTTCGGCTTTTTAAAACTTCAAAATATTGATTTAGCTTTAGCCGATTGGCAGTATTATTTATTGGTACTTTCAACAGTTTTTATTGCAGCCGGAGGTTTTTTAATAATTGCTATTTTTAATCAAGAGTCGGATGTAGTAAATGAAAAAAAAGTACTTATTGGAAACTCAATTTCTGAAAAAAACGCTTATAATATCTATTTTTCATTAAACCTAATTGGAGTAGGAATTGCATTTTATTTATCTCAAATAATTATGCGCCCAAATTTTGTAGTTTTTTTTATTTTAATAGTAACCCTACTTTATTTTTATGCAACCATACTCAAACAAATAGCTCTTATCGGAAATATTACCGTTTCTTTGGTAGTATCGTTTAGCATAATTATTATAGGAATTTATGAACTTTTACCAGCAACGGATGAAATGAATAAAATTCAAATGCGAACTTTGTTTTCAATATTATTTGATTTTGCAAGTATTGCATTTATTATAAATATAATTCGGGAAATTATAAAAGATATAGAAAATTTTAAAGCTGATAACCATCAAGGAATTAGAACATTGCCAATAGTTTTAGGTGTTAAAAAAACTGTAATATTAACTTTGCTTCTGATGGTTTTTCCTATTGTATTTATTTTAATTTATACAAATAATTATTTAATGAAAAACAATTTGTATTTTTCAACGGTATATATTTTACTAACAATTATTGGTCCTTTAATTTACACATTTATAAAAATAACAACTTCAAAATCCAAGTCTGACTTTCATCATTTAAGCACTGTTTTAAAGGTGATACTGTTTTTTGGAATTATCTCTATTTTTGTCATTTCTCAAAATATTCTACATAATGTTTAAACAAAATAACTG
>JAYUFJ010000248.1:0-1756 GCA_043738775.1 Flavobacterium sp.
AACCAAAACCGAAAATGAATTTGGCACAATTGAAGCTCTAGGTTTAGGGTTTTCGGTAGTAGGTTCGGGTTTTGCACCAAATTCGGGAGTTGATAAAAACAATTGCATTGTTGTGTGGTTAATGGCAATTGTTCTGGCTCCTTTTTTTGTTTCTAAAGTTTGTACGACAGTGAATTTATTTGCTGTTTCTTCTTTTACAATTGTCATATTTCCTTCGCCGTTTGCTGTGAAAATTAAATTGTTTTTTTCATCAAACATTACACCGTCACAACCATCGCCAATTGGTACATTTTGAATTAGTTTTCCTGTTTTTGAATCTAAAACCATCATCATTTTATTGCCACAAACAGAAAACAATCG
Source organism: Flavobacterium sp. (assembly GCA_043738775.1). GTDB lineage: Bacteria > Bacteroidota > Bacteroidia > Flavobacteriales > Flavobacteriaceae > Flavobacterium. Next base: position 361 of record JAYUFJ010000248.1, read on the forward strand.
GTTGGTTAATGTATCAATTGCCAAACCCGTAGGTTCGTCACCTGGAGCAACATTAAAAGTTGCTGTAACTTCTAAAGTTTTCGTATTAATAGTTTTAATTTCGTTTTTGTCTTCAACATTTACATACAACAAATTTTTTCCGTTGGTTACAGCATATTCTGGTTTTCCACCCAATGGAATTGATTTTACAAATTTATTGGTTTTTGCATCTAAAACTGTTGCATCATTCGACTTTCCGTTGAACGAAAAAACATATTTAGAAAATTTGTCGTAAATAATAGCATCGGGTTTTACGCCCGCAATTTGTACTTTTTCAATTAAGGCAAAAGTGGTTAAATCAACTACCGAAATCGTGTTGTCTTTTCCGCAAGTAATAAATGCTTTATTAAATTCGTTTGCAATAGCAATGCCATGAACACCTTTTGTGTCTTGAATTGTGGCAATTGTTTGATCGGTTTTTAAATCGATTACGTTCACCACATCGCCGTGTGAAACAAATAAATGCTGGGTAATTTCGTCAACAGTAAGGTAATCCCAACCGCCGTTGCCAGCAATATTAATTTTTTTTGAAATTTTAAAATTTTGTCCAAAGGTCAAGCCCAAACAGGTAATTGTCAATAATAAGAATATTTTTTTCATTTTTTAAATTTTATTTATGTTATGTTTAAAATCCTAAAAGGCTAAAAACCTTGTAGGAGAATTAAAAAAAGTAAGTGTTAATTTTTGGTTGCTTTTAAAAAACTTCCTTTGTCACTAAACAATAAATCCAAACCTTTTACTTCGGCCTCGAAGGTAACAGCACCTTCGGCATCGGTAATTTTAGCGGCACTTTTTATGTTTTGATTTGGATAATTTTTGGCAACATAATCGGTAATTGATTTTGATAAATCGGTAATACGAATTTCGTTTTCTGTTTCTATAATTTTACCTTTTGCATTCATTAAAACGGAACATTCAATTTTGTTTTGCTTAAAACCAGCTTCAAATTTGCCGTCTTCATTTTCCCATTTTACTTTTTTAACTTCGGGATATTGTTTGGAGAAAGCAGCTTTAACTTCGTCAGGAATATTGTTTTGAGCAAAAGTGGTTATAGAAAATAATAATATGATTGCTGTAAATGCTAAATTTTTCATTTTTTGTTAATTTTTAGATTTATAAAATAATTTTGTCATCTGATGAAAATCAAATGTAAGGGAACTAAAAAAAAATTAAACAATTGGCGGTCGAAGAAGCAATCTTGAATAATTAGAGGTGTAAAAAGTATCAAAATAATTTGATTTTTTAAACTTAAAAAATTCAGAAAACAAGATTAAAGGTTTAAAAGCCTCATAGTTTTGAATAACGTAAGTTTGAACATTGATGTGATGAAAATGTTTTGTCGAATGCGGTTTTTGTT
>JAYUFJ010000249.1:0-4957 GCA_043738775.1 Flavobacterium sp.
GTTGGTCCAAGGCCACATCTTTGGTCCCAAAACAAAGTTTATGGAAGACGAATCAATAAATACATGATGCGTCATTATGTGAAACCAGGAATAACTGGATTAGCACAGGTTAAAGGTTTTAGAGGCGAGATTGAAAGCGATGAAGAAATGAAGAATAGAATTAATTATGATGTTTTTTACATTGAAAACTGGTCTGTTTTTATGGATATTAAGATTATAATTCAAACAGTAATAAATATTTTTAAAGGCGAAGATAAAGCATATTAATAAATAAAAATACAATGAAAATTTTACTTTTAGGTTCTGGTGGTCGTGAACACGCTTTGGCTTTTAAAATGATTCAAAGTTTAAAATGCAGCCAACTTTTTGTTGCTCCAGGAAACGCAGGAACAGCCACACTAGCAACAAATGTTGATTTTAATGTGAATGATTTTGAATCCATTAAAACATTTTGTTTACAAAATAAAGTTGAAATGGTAGTTGTAGGTCCAGAAGACCCTTTGGTTTTAGGAATTTATGATTTTTTTAAAAATGATGAAAAGTTAAAACATATTTCGGTAATTGGTCCATCAAAAATTGGCGCACAATTAGAAGGAAGTAAAGAGTTTGCTAAACAATTTTTAGTCCGACACAACATTCCAACTGCTGGTTATGCCAGTTTTACAGCTCAAACTGTAGAAAAAGGATGTGATTTTTTAGAAACTTTAAAACCTCCATATGTTTTAAAAGCGGACGGTTTAGCAGCAGGAAAAGGAGTTTTGATTATTCAAGATTTAGAGGAAGCAAAATTAGAATTGCGAAATATGTTGGTACACCAAAAATTTGGAAATGCCAGTTCAAAAGTTGTAATCGAAGAATTCTTATACGGAATAGAATTAAGTTGTTTTGTGTTAACAGATGGAAAAAACTATAAAATTTTACCAACTGCTAAAGATTACAAACGAATTGGAGAATCGGATACGGGTTTAAACACTGGTGGTATGGGAGCTATTTCACCAGTTCCTTTTGCTGATGCAGATTTATTGGAAAAAATAGAAAATAGAATTATAAAACCAACTATCGAAGGATTACTAAAAGATAAAATAGAATACAAAGGTTTCGTTTTTATTGGACTGATAAACGTAAAAGGTGAACCTATTGTTATAGAGTATAATGTTAGACTGGGCGATCCAGAAACCGAGGTTATAATTCCAAGATTAAAAACCGATTTGGTCGAATTATTTCAAGCAGTTGCTAACGAAACATTAAATAAAATTGATTTAGAAATTGACTCTCGTTGTGCAGCAACAATTATGTTGGTGTCCGGAGGTTATCCTGAAGATTTTGAAAAAGGTTTTGAAATTTATGGATTAAATGAAATTGAAGATTCACTGGTTTTTCACGCCGGAACAAAATTTATTGATAACAAAGTGGTTTCTAATGGAGGACGAGTTTTGGCAATTACATCCTTTGGAGAAACTTTCGAACAAGCCACAAAAAAATCCTATCAAAACATAAATAAATTACATTTTAACAGGATGAATTATAGAAAAGATATAGGTTTCGATTTATAAAAAACCGAAAAATTATTTTAAGAAAGAATGTGCGGTTGTATCTTGGTTTTCTTCGTTGTTATTTTGATGTAAAGTTAATTGCTTGCACCAGTAAACTATAAAATAGGCACATATACCCATAAAAACCCAGTTCAATATACTTGAAACAAACCAATGATTTGGCTCCAAATGACGTAACCAATCGTGTGGTTTAAATAAAAAATTTACAAAAAGTGATTGAATTGCTTCGAAAAATGCTTTCATTTTTAAACTTGTGTTATATTTACACCACAAAAGTATAAAATATCTTTATGATAACAAGCATTTTTAAAAAATCTACACCAATTAATTACATTTTAATCACAATTATGTTAATTGGATTTTTTGTTTTGTTTCAATTTCAAGATATTAAATGGTTAAAATCAACTAATTTAATAATTCAGAAGTCGATACTTTTAATTATATTATTGGCATCTTTGTTTTTTGCAAATTTTATTGTTAAAAAAAACTCCATTACTAAAGACAGTGACTTTACTGTTATTTTCTGCTTGTTTTTTCTTTTAATTTTCCCTTCTTTTTTTAACAATTTTAAATTAGTAATTGCCAATTTTTTTATTCTTTTGGCTTTAAGAAGATTGTTTTCTATTCAAACATTAAAAGTGGTTAAAGAAAAAATATTTGACGCTTCACTTTACATATTTATTGCAAGTTTATTTCATTTTTGGAGTATTTTATTTTTAATAGTTGTTTTTGCATCAATTGTTTTTCACGTTTCACGCGATTACCGAAATTGGTTTTTGCCATTTGTAGCTTTTTTTACCGTAGCCATTTTATTCATTTTTTATGCTTTGGTTTTTGACAAATTCGCAATTCAAGCTTACTTAAATAGCATAGTAATTAGCTATGATTTTAGCTATTTTAAAAATAATTATCAAAATTTAGCCTTGTCAATTTATGCAATGATTTCTGTTTTCTTTTTCTTTTCATTAGTAACAATTCTTTCACAAAAACCTTTAAACTTACAGGCTGCATTTAAAAAAACTATTTTTAGTTTCCTTATCGGATTGGTTATTTTTGTAATTTCCGACCAAAAAAGCAATGAAGTTTTAGCATTTTCTTTTTTTCCGCTAGCAATTATGGGAACTACAAATATTGAATTTTATCAAAACAATCTGCGTCAAAACATTATTTTTGTTACAGTTATAATTATGTGTTTGTTTGCTTTTTTTACACAACTATAATTCAATTTAAAACAGCTGTAATTTTAATTCTTTATTTTATGGAGCAAAAATGATTTTAGAAGTAACAAAATCAAAAGAAACAGAAACTAAAATTCTTTATAACTTACTTCCGTAAGCCAAATCGCCCGCATCACCCAACCCGGGAACAATATAATTTTTTTCATTTAACTTTTCATCCAAAGCAGCAACCCATAAATGACAATTTTTAGGTAAATTATTTTCCAGATATTCAATTCCTTCAGGAGCTGCAATTACAACAGCAATATGAATTTCTTTAGGTGTTTCTTCTGTCATTAATTTATTAAAAACAGCTACAATTGATTGTCCAGTAGCCAACATTGGGTCAATTAAAATTAAATTTTTGTTTTCAAACGATGGTGCTGCTTGATATTCAACTAATATTTCAAAAGCATCATCATGATTATAATGATGACGATATGCAGATACAAAACCGTTTTCTGCATCGTCAAAAATGTTCATAAAACCAGTATGCAAAGCCAATCCTGCGCGTAATATTGAACACAACACAACATTGTCGGCCAAAGTGGTTGTTTGTTTAACTGAAATTGGAGTTTGAATTTCAATATTTTTATATTCTAATGTTTTACTTAATTCGTATGCCATGATTTCGCCAATCCGCTCTATGTTTTTACGAAAACGCATACTGTCTTTTTGTATCGTAACATCGCGAATTTGAGCTAAAAAATGATTTAATACACTATTGCTTTCTGAAATGTAATGAATTTGCATGGCTAAATTTGGTATTTAAGTTCGCTATAGCGAGTGGTATTTATGTTTAAATAATATTTTTTTAAACATTTAAACTTTTCAAAAGTATAAAAACTATATTTGTAAATAAAATTTAATACTATGTTTTCAAAATTTTCTTATAGCATTTTCGAACAAAGCATCAACGATTATCACAAATTTGATAATGTAAATCAACCCATTTCAAATCCTTATCCGAAAGATAAAATTGAGCATTTACTGTACTTAAAAAACTGGATAGATACGGTTCAATGGCATTACGAAGACATAATTCGTGATCCAAATATTGACCCTGTTGCTGCGCTAACTTTAAAACGAAAAATTGATGCTTCCAATCAAGAACGTACCGATATGGTGGAATATATTGATAGTTATTTTTTAACAAAATATGCAAATGTTGCAGTTAAATCAAGTGCGAAAATTAATTCCGAAAGTCCGGCTTGGACATTGGATAGATTGTCAATTTTGGCATTAAAAATTTATCATATGTTTGAAGAAGCCAACAGAAATAGTGCTTCACAAGAACATAAAAACAAATGCCAAGAAAAGTTAAATGTTCTTTTAGAGCAACGCTCGGACTTGTCAACTGCAATCGACGACTTATTATTTGACATTGAAAACGGTGATAAATTTATGAAGGTATACAAACAAATGAAAATGTACAACGACGACGATTTGAACCCTGTTTTGTATCAAAATAAGAAATAGAAATTTAATTACTTACAAGCCTTAAAGGATGTAAAAACCTTTAACGTTTTATTTATTAAAACTTGCCAAATCTACCAAAACATATTGCTGTTTTCCGACTTTCTGCAATGGGCGATGTTGCAATGACAGTTCCAATAATTCGGGCTTTGGTAGCACAAAATCAAGATTTAAAAATCACGTTTGTTTCTCGACCTTTTTTTAAACCTTTTTTTAATAATATTCCCAATGTAACTTTTTTTGAAATTGATTTATTAAAAAGGCACAAAGGTTTTTTGGGATTAATACAATTATTTTTCGATTTAAAAAAACTTCAAATTGATGCTTTTGCAGATTTGCACAATGTTTTACGTTCAAAAATAGTGCGGACTTTGTTTCGATTATGTAGAAAAAAAGTTGTCTTTATAGATAAAGGAAGAAAAGAAAAAAAGGCATTAACAAGACCAAACAATAAAGTTTTTAAACCTATAAAAACAATGTTTGAAAGACATATTGAAACTTTTAAAAAATTAGGAATTTTAATTGATTTATCAAAAGTTTCGTTTCCTGAAAAAAATGTTTTATCTAATAAAATAAAAACTTTAATTGATTTTAATAAATATCAAAATTTAATCGGAATTGCTCCTTTTGCACAATATGAATCTAAAATTTATCCTAATGATTTAATGCAAAAAGTAATTGATGAATTAGCGATAAACCAAAACAATACAA
>JAYUFJ010000250.1:0-13508 GCA_043738775.1 Flavobacterium sp.
CCCAATTCCATCACACTTTTAGGTAAATTAGTTTTTTCAATTTCAATTGTTAAATTTGGCTCTGTGGTTTTATATTCGGTTTTAATATCACCAATAAACTCTTGCATATCAAATACAAATGCTTCATCGTACATACTTGCTACTACTATTTTTGCTACACTTTCTCTCGGAATAGCATTTCGCAAACTTCCACCAGAAATTTCGGCAACTTGCAAACCAAAATTCTCAAAACCATCAAATAATAAACGATTCATTATTTTGTTGGCATTTCCTAAACCTTTATTGATATCCATTCCAGAATGGCCACCGTTTAAACCTTTTATAGTAATTGTGTAGCCTACAGAATTTTCGGGTGTTTCTTCTTCTTTGTAAGTTCTATTTGCGGTAACATCAATTCCACCAGCACAACCTATATCTATTTCATCGTCTTCTTCGGTGTCCATGTTCAATAAAATTTCGCCTTGTAAAATGCCTCCTTTTAAATTTAATGCACCAGTCATTCCAGTTTCTTCATCAATTGTGAACAAAGCTTCAATTGAAGGGTGTTCAATTTCATTTGATTCTAAAATTGCCATTATCATTGCAACTCCCAAACCGTTATCGGCTCCCAAAGTTGTTCCTTTTGCACGAACCCAGTCTCCATCAACATACATTTCAATTCCTTGTTTATCGAAATCGAAATTGGTATCGTTATTTTTTTGATGCACCATATCCAAATGTCCTTGAAGCACAATAGCTTTTCGGTTTTCCATACCTTTTGTAGCTGGTTTTCTTATAATTACATTTCGAATTTCATCTTCAAAGGTTTCTAATCCTAGATTGTTTCCAAAGTTTTTTATAAACTCAATTACGCGATCTTCTTTTTTTGAAGGACGAGGAATAGCATTTAAATCGGCAAATTTATTCCAAAGATTTTTGGGTTCTAGGTTTCTAATTTCTTGGCTCATTTAAAGGTTTTAATTTATTTTTTTTAATTATAATATTTCTTCGTCTTGAAAAAAGTCGAAAGTTTTGTGTTGGTTAATAGATTCATTTTTGTTCTCTTCTATATCACTTTCCTCAATTTCCAATTCCAATTCAGAATTTTCAATATTAATGGAATTTCCATTTAAAGTATTACTATCATCAATTTCAATGGTTGATTTTTCTGCTGTTAAATTATCATTATAATTGTTTGAAATTTCACTGTTATTATTTTCTTGCAAATTCAATTGCTTTTCAACTTCGTCTTTAGGTTCAGCCTCTTTTTGTAGTTCATCTTTTTTTTCTTGAACTTCAACTTGGACTTGAATTTCTACTTTTTCTTGAATTTCTACTAAATGATGAATTTGATTTTGTTGCTGAATTTCGTCTTGCTGTTGTTTAATTTTGTTGACATTTCTATCAGAAAGAAAATTAACAAAATCATAAACTCCTTCCAACTTTGCGTCAGACAAAACCATGGCTTTTTGTACTATTTCAGATATTACTTCTGTTCTATTCATTTGTATTAATCTATATTTTAATATTTAAAAATGCGTTTATTGATTTATAATATTTATTTTTATTTGAGAATACAATTAAAAAAACAAATCTACAAAAAACTTAAATTGAAACTAATATTTATCTACTTTTATACCTTTAACAAAACTTAAAAATGTAATTTATATTACTTTTTTATACTTTTTACTTTTTATTGTTACAATTTCTTCCCAAAACCACGAATGAAAATTCGATTCAATTTTTTTTAAAATGAATAAATGGATTTTGTCGATTCCTATTAATAATAATTAAAACGTAAAAAAAACCATTTTCCTAATTATACAGTAACCAAAATTAAAATAAGAATGTTTCAAAAAAAATTTCTTTTAGCTTATTTTTTACTTTTTCAAATACTTTTTATTAAAATCATTACTTTTTTCCCCGAATTGGTTGAACAATTTTATAGCAACGGAATTTTTGTTTTTTTATCTAAAGTTTTAAGAACTATTTTTGGACCAATACCTTTTTCAATTGGAGATGTTTTATATGCTATTTTAATTATTTATTTATTATTTTCAATTTGGAAAAAAAGGAAAAACTGGAAATTGGATTGGAAAAATAGCGTATTAAAAGCAGTAAATTTTATATCAATTTTTTATTTGTTGTTTCATTTTTTATGGGCTTTTAATTATTACAGAATTCCATTGTTTAAAAAAATGAATATCCAAAAAGAGTATTCAAATCAAGATTTAATTGACTTTACTAACAAGTTAATATTGGAAACTAATGAACTTCATTTTAAAATTACAAAAAATAAAAATGCAAAAGTTGTAACTATTTATTCGCAAAAACAACTTTTTAAATTGACTCAAAATGGGTATGATAATTTAGCTGAAAAGCATTCTTTTTTTAAATATCAAATACAAAGTATAAAAATTTCGTTATTCAGTATTCCCTTATCCTATATGGGATTTTCGGGTTATTTAAATCCGTTTACTAACGAATCTCAGGTAAATAATAATGTTCCAATGTACGGTTTACCAATGACTATTTGTCACGAAATGGCACATCAAATAGGTTATGCAAGTGAAAGTGAGTGCAATTTTATTGGGTATTTAGCGGCTTCAAACAATAATAATTTATATTTTAAATACGCAGCAAAAACTATGGCATTAAAGTATTGTTTAATTAAACTTAATGCAAATTCAAAAAACGAAAATGATATTGAAAAAATAAAACCGTATTTGAATAAATTGCAAAAAGGTATTTTAAAGAATTTTCAAGAAGACAAAGATTTTAATATAAAATATCAAACTTTTATTGAAAAGGGGTTCAAACTTTTTTATGATAATTTTTTAAAAATGAACCAACAAAAAGAGGGACTTAAAAGTTATGGCAAATTTTTAAACTTATTGATTAATTACGAAAAACAATTTTAAAATAAAATCATTACACATAAATGTTCGTAATTAAAATTGTTTATGAAATTTTATCAAATACCTAATTGTTTTTTTTAAAACGAGAGTTATTTTTTGCAAAAAAGCAGTTACAAAGTGTAATTTAAACTACTTAAAAAGCACTCTACTTTTAAAAATTATTTTTTGTTCAATGCAGCACTCATTTCCAACGAAATAGCTGTTTTTTCTATTTTCAATTTTCCAGCCATAGTTTCAATTACAACTGCAGTTTCAGCAATTTCGGTAACTTTTCCGTGAAAACCACTTTTGGTAACTATTTTATCACCTACCTTTAAACCAGTTTCAAATGCTTTTTCTTTCTTAATTTTTTTTTGTTGTGGTAAAATTAAAAACACAAAAAACACTCCAAAAATTAATGCCAACTGAATAAATAATGTACTACTTCCCATATTGTTTTTTTTATTTTATTTTTTTTATAATAAACCTCTACCGACTTTGTTTAATTTGTTATTTGTTTGATAATCTTTGACTAAAGTATCTAAAATACCGTTAATAAAAACACTACTTTTTGGTGTCGAATATTCTTTTACAATTTCTAAATATTCATTCATTGTTACTTTTGTTGGTATCGAAGCAAAATTTAATAATTCACAAACAGCCATTTTTAAAACTATAGTATCAATTTCTGCAAATCGACTTATATCCCAATTCGGAGTTTTGTCACTAAATTCTTTTGCCAATTTATCTTCATTTAAAACCGTTTTTCTAAACAATGAAACTGCAAAATCTTTATCGTCTTCATCTTTATAAGTTGGTGGTATTTTAAATGATTTTATGTTATCAGTAATTTGACCCAGTTGTTTCAAAATTAATGTGTTTACAACAGGTATATCGTCAATCCAAGTTAATTTAAAATCTTCTAAGTAATGATACAAAATTTCGTTTGGGGCAATTATTTTTTCGAATAAATTAATTACAAAATCTTTGTCTTCATTGAAAGAAGAGGTTTCTGAAACCATATAATTTTGATATAAATCATTCTGTTTCACTTCATGTAAAAGTGACAAAATTAAATCATCATTGGCTTGCCAATTATTAATTTTGTGTTTTTCAAGTGCAATGTTTAACGTATTATTATCTTCTAAAAAAGTAAAAATTGCATTTTTGGTAAATTTTAAATTCGGATTTCGTTCTTCGGGAGTTGCTAAATGTTTAAGTTTAGATTTTTCAATATAATTAATTTCTTTTTTTTGCAATTCGGGTAAAATTGAAATTAAAATTAGATATAAATCCAAACTATTTTCAATGCTAGAAAGTAAAAATTTTTCTTGTTTTTCAAGATTATCCGATCCACTTTGATGCATCGCATAAATGGATTGCATTACTTTTATACGAATTTGACGACGGTTTAACACAAGAAAGAACTTTTTTTGTTTTTAAAAAATGCACCACAATAATTTTTATTGTGGCGCAAAAATAATACTATTTTTTAAAACGGTAAACTTATTTAGCGTTTTCTTTTTTTCGTTGAGCAATTCGATTTTCAGCAATTGCCATTGCAGCTTTTTGTGAAGTCAAATTATTTTTAATGGCATAATCGAAAATCTCTAATGTTGTATTGTAAATATTTTCGGTTTTTCGTTTAATTTCGACTAAATCATATTTCGCAATTTCAGAATTTACTGTAATTATTCCACCAGCATTTATTAAAAAATCTGGGGCATAAACAATACCTCTTTGTTGTAAAATTGGTCCATGAATATCTTCATTTGCCAATTGATTGTTGGCTGCACCCGCAATTACTTTGGCTTTAATTTTATAAATTGTATCGTCATTAATTGTTGCACCCAACGCGCAGGGAGCATAAATATCTACGTCGGCGCTGTAAACATTTTCGTTGGTTAAAATAGCTACACCATATTTTTTTGCAATTTCTAAAAGTCGGTCTTCATTTATATCGGTAATTTGAACAAGAGCACCCTCTTTAACCAAATAACTTACTAATATTTCACCAACGTGCCCAATTCCTTGCACTAATACTTTTTTTCCAGATAAATTATCCGATCCAAATTGTTGTTTTGCAGCAGCTTTCATTCCCATATAAACTCCATAAGCTGTATTTGGCGATGGGTTTCCAGCTCCACCGCGAGATTCTGAAATACCTGAAACATAAGGAGTTACTTCGTGAACCAAATCCATATCGCTGGTTTCCATTCCAACATCTTCGGCTGTAATGTATCTACCTGATAAAGAGTGTACAAAAGCGCCAAATTTACGCATTAGTTCTGGAGTTTTTTGTGTTTTTGCATCACCTATAATAACTGCTTTTCCACCGCCTAAATTTAAACCAGTAATAGCCGATTTGTAGGTCATGCCTCTAGAAAGTCTTAAAACATCGTTCAAGGCTTCCCATTCATTGGCGTAATTCCACATTCTAGTACCTCCCAAAGCGGGCCCTAAAACTGAATTATGAATACCAATAATTGCTTTTAAACCTGTATCTTTGTCGTTGCAAAAAACAATTTGTTCGTGGTTGTTAAATGAAAGTTGTCCAAAAACGGGATCCATTTTTTGAATCTCGTTTATAGTAGTTTGGTTTGTGGTCATTTTGATATTGATTATGAATTATTTATAAAATCTATACAAATTTAAATTTTTATTTAAAATAACTTGATATAATACATAAAAATTATCAAATTAGTAAAAATTAACTTTCAATTGCAATAAATATAAATTGATATTAAATTATTTTTTTAACTTAAAAATATATTATTTTTAAATGATTATCTTAAAATAAATGAAAGAATTACAGTATTTAAACAAATATTTTATCAAATATAAATATCGATTTTTGTTAGGAATTGTAATAACAATTGTAGCTCAAATCTTTATGCTTTTTACTCCAAAACTTGTAAGTGAGGCTTTTAAGGTAATTGAGGACTATCAAAATCATAAATATACTTTTGAATTTGCTAAAAATGAATTGATTTATAAGCTTATAAAAATTGTAATTGCAACTATAATAGCAGGGTTTTTAACTTTTTTAATGCGTCAAACTTTAATTGTAATGTCACGTCACGTAGAGTTTGATCTTAAAAATGAAGTGTTTCAACAATATGAAAATTTAGATCAAAATTTTTATAAACGCAACCGAACTGGTGATTTAATGAATCGAATTAGTGAAGATGTGGGAAAAGTGCGAATGTACGTTGGTCCAGCTGTTATGTACACTATTAACACAATAATACGTTTTACAATTGTCATTATTTATATGTACAATGTATCGCCAAAATTAACTTTATATACTTTATTGCCGTTGCCTATTTTATCCTATATTATTTTTAAATTAAGTAAAGAAATCAATATTCGAAGTACCATTTTTCAGCAATATTTATCTAAAATATCAAGCTTTACACAAGAAATTTTTTCGGGAATTCGAGTTATTAAAGCCTACGGTTTAGAGACTCAAAATGAAAAAAGTTTAATCAATTTAGCTGATGAAAGTAAGGCGAAAAGTATGAGTTTGGCTCGAGTACAATCGCTTTTTGGTCCATTAATGGTTGGATTGATTGGTATAAGTAATTTAATTGTAATTTATTTTGGAGGATTAATGTATATAAACAATGTACAAGGAATGCAAAGTATTGGTAAAATAGCCGAATTTATTTTATATGTAAATATGTTGACTTGGCCAGTAGCTTCAATTGGATGGGTTTCGTCTATGATTCAAGAAGCCGAAGCTTCACAAAAACGAGTTAATGAATTTTTAAAAATAGAACCCGAAATTAAAAATAATTTCACTCAAAATTCTATAATAAATGGCGAAATAGAGTTTAAGAATGTTAGTTTTACTTACGAAGACACTAATATTGAAGCCTTAAAAAATGTATCTTTTAAAGTGAATAAAGGAGAAACACTCGCGATTTTAGGAAAAACAGGTTCTGGTAAATCTACCATTTTGTCTTTAATTACTCGTTTGTACGATGTTAAATTTGGATTGGTTTTAATGGACTCAAAAAAAATATCCGAAGTCAATCTATATGATTTGAGGAAAAGTGTCGGAATTGTTCCTCAAGACGCTTTTTTATTCTCGGATACGATAAAAAATAATATCAAGTTTGGCAAAAATGATGCTACCGATGAAGAAGTTATTGAAGTTGCAAAAAAAGCTGTAGTTCACGATAATATTATTCAATTTACAAATCAATATGAAACTATTTTGGGCGAGCGAGGAGTTACACTTTCGGGCGGACAAAAACAGCGAGTTTCAATTGCTAGAGCCTTAATTAAAAACCCTCAAATTTTATTGTTTGACGATTGTTTATCGGCTGTTGATACAGAAACTGAGGAACAAATTTTGAATAATTTACTTGAATTTACAAAAGATAAAACCACAATAATTGTTAGTCATCGGGTTTCATCTGCTAAAAATGCAGATGTAATTATTATTTTGGAAGAAGGAAGAGTTTTACAACAAGGTACTCATAATCAATTAGTAAACCAAAACGGCTATTATAAAGAATTGTACCGCAAGCAACTTTCTGAAAAAGAAGTATATTAAAATTTGTTTTGTTACATTTTTTTTGTCAATTTTGATTTATAAACTACTCAAAAAACATCAAAATGAGAGAAAATGAATTATTAGAAAACGACGAAATATTTTCGAAAGTGTTACGAGCTGGTCGACGAACTTATTTTTTTGATGTTCGCTCAACAAAAGCCGACGATTACTACATTACAATAACAGAAAGCAAAAAATTTACTGAAATGGATGGTTCATTTCATTTTAAAAAGCATAAAATTTATTTATATAAGGAAGATTTTAAAGAATTTGCCACTATTTTAAATGAAATGACCGATTTTGTTTTAAACAATAAAGGTGAAGAAGTTATATCTGAAAGACATCAAAAAGATTTTAAAAAAGAAAATTATAACGATTCAATTTCTGAAACTGAAGTTAAAAATCGCAATTTTATTGATATTAACTTTGATGATATTTAATTAATTGTTTAAACCTTAATCCATTTTTAATTTTAAAATCAATAACTAATTGATAAGCAAGGCTTTTTGCATCAAGAAAATAGTTGGTTTCTAAAATTTTCATCTTTAAATATTTGTATTTTTAAATTAATACAAGTGATTGATTACACAAATATTTTTTAACTAAAGTAGTAAATAAGGCAACATTTGCTAATTGAAATTTGTACCTTTGTAGCCAGCTTAAAAGCAAATATTCGCTTATGTTACAAATTATACTTTACTTTTTTATCGCAATTGTTGTTGTTCAATTTATTTATTATGTTTTAATTTTTGGCAAATTTTCATTTGGTAAAAAAAATTTTACTGAATCTCAAAACCCAGCAATTTCTGTAATTGTTTGTGCAAAAAATGAAGAAATCAATGTAGCAGAACTCATTCCATTGTTAGTTAATCAAAATTATCCAAATTTTGAAATTGTTTTAATAGATGATGCTTCTAGCGATGCAACTTTGGAGGTTTTCCAAGCATTTGAAAAAAAATATTCCAACATAAATTTGGTTAAAGTAGAAAACAATGAAGCCTTTTGGGGAAACAAAAAGTTTGCTTTAACACTTGGAATCAAAGCTTCAAAGAATGACTATTTACTTTTTACCGATGCTGATTGTTACCCTAAAACCGAAAACTGGATTTCGGAAATGAGTGAACATTTTAATTCTCAAAAAACAATCGTTTTAGGCTATGGAAGCTATGAAAAAATAAAAGGTTCGTTTTTAAATAAAATAATTCGTTTTGAAACTTTAATGACAGCTACTCAATATTTTTCTTGGACAAAACTTGGAATGCCTTATATGGGCATAGGGCGAAATATGGGTTACAAAAAATCGGAATTTTATAAAACAAACGGTTTTATAAATCATATCAAAATTCGCTCGGGTGACGATGATTTGTTTATCAATGAGGCAGCAGATTCAAAAAACACTGCAATTAGTTATTCACCAAACAGTTTTACTGTTTCCAAACCTAAAATTACTTTTTCAAGTTGGTTTATTCAAAAACGTTGTAATGTAGCTACCTTAAAAAATTATAAATTTGCCGATAAATTGCAATTATGCTTATTTTATTTGTCGCAATTACTTTTTTTAATTTTACCAATTGTCCTATTATTTTTTCAATTTCAATGGATATTAGTTTTGTCATTAATTAGTTTTCGATATATTTTTGTTTGGATTTCTATTGGATATTCGGCTTCAAAATTACAAGAAAAAGACGTAATGTATTGGTTCCCATTAATTGAAATTGTTTATGTATTTGCTCAATTAAATGTTTTTGTTACTACTATTTTCTCAAAACCAGTTCAATGGAGGTAAACCAACACATTGATTTGGCAAAAAAAGGCGATCAAGTTGCATTTACTTATTTGCTAGACCATTATTGGAATGAAGTGTTTGGTTTTATGCTAAAACGTACTGAAAATGAAACTGATGCAGAAGACATTACAATTGAAACATTTTCAAAAGCTTTTGACAAAATATTGAATTACAACCCCGAATTTCAGTTTAATACTTGGTTAATTGCAATAGCTAAAAACGTTCATATTGATTTACTACGTAAAAGAAAATCATCACATTTTGTTGAAATTACCGATGAAGAAGATCAGCAAGCTTATAATGTTGCAGATAATTCACCTAGTGCCGAAGATGAATTAATTACAGAACAAAACTTGTCTCGATTACTACAATTTATCAAAGAATTAAAACCACATTATCAAGAAGTGATTCAACTTCGATATTTTCAAGAGTTAAGTTATCAAGAAATTTCGGAACATCTTAACGAGCCATTGAGTAATGTTAAGATTAAATTATTACGAGCCAAAAAACTTTTGGCTGAGATAATTAAATTAAAAAACTAGTTCTTCAATAATAACCCAGCAATTTTTGTTTAAAATAGTAACTATTGTTAATTGATGGTATGTTTTTATTTTCTATAGGTAACTTTTTGTTTGATGTCATATCCTAAAATACGTTGACTCTTTTTAGGGTTAATAATTATTTCAAATTTAAACTTAATTGCAAAAAAATTGATAAGTTTTTTAAAAAATTCCCTTCGATTTTTAAAAACTTATCAACTCCCAAAAGCTATCTTGAGCCTAAAAACCCCACTAGAGCCTGCAAGAGCAAACAGACGAAGTAATTGCGCCAAACCGCTGTAGTCGGACAGTCCGTTTTTGGCTGTACGTTTTCTTTTACTAGTTTGTTGTAAACATATATGTCCAAATATTCGGCAATTTAGAGTTCTGTCCAACTGTTGAGTTGTGAAAAGAAAGTGCACTTATATTTAGCGACATTGAATGAGCATTTGAATATGGCGCAGTCAAATTGTCAACCAAAACAGGATTTTCTGTTGCAGTTAATAATCCTAAACCTCTTAAATTTGCGACTTGATAGTTGAAAGGAACTATTTCGTCTTGTGTGTGCAACAATGAATAATGTTTACTTAAAGGTGTCAATCCACTTTGAGACAACCAATTTGCAGGACTATTAAAATTTGTGCTATAGTCATTTGGTCCAGAAAACATTACAACTCTATCAGTCAAAAATCGTTTTGCTATGTAACAAGCGTGACCAGAACCTTGTGAATGTCCTGAAACAATAACTTTATTCCATAAAACAGTGTTTGATGCAGTTAAATATTGTCCCCAATTTTCATTCGGATAAGTATTTTTTAAATATATTAGTAGTTTAGTTGCTCTTGTTGTTATACAATTTAAAACATTTACGTCAACAACGCTACTAATTTGATTACCGAAACAAATTTCATCTCTAAAATCATTGAAACCATTTATGTCTGTACTATTTGACATTGAAAAAGCGGCGACATCATTTGGATATGATAAACTAATAACATCTAATCCAATTGTTGCTCCGTAGTCGCACACATAATTGTAATCTTTTGGAACGCTGTAACTACCACCAATAAATAATAATAGTTTGTTTAAATGCGTTTTTGTATTTCTAATCACATAATGACTTTGATTAGTTGATGCATAATTCGCATCCGTTTGATTGGGTTGAATTAAAACAGAAATGTTTTCGCCAACAGGATTTGCTGAAATGATTGGTTCGGCATTTACGTTTTTGCTACACGATATTATTAACAAAAAAGAAATTAAAAGGAAAATGTTTTTCATTATTTTTTTATTTCCCGTTTTGACTAATTAATTTACAAAAGGTTTAATTTTATTAATATTTTCTTTTTGCTTTATGTCGCTCGCGGGTTTCCGACATCGTTTCACCGATTCAAGAAGTGGCGAATTTTTTAACTGCATACTTTCGGCTAAGATAAAAATTCTTGCGAAAGAAAAATGTGAATTTTTCACATTTTTCGCCATTTCTTGAAACGGCTGTTAGCGGTAGTGTTAATATTCAGTAGAAATTTCTTTAATAACAAAATCCTTTCCGAATCTTACAAACAAGAATTCGTCTGTAAACTCCTCTGAAAATCTAAAGTTAAATTTAATAAATTCATCTGAATCGTCCGGAAAAATGTAAACAAAGTTCAATTCTAATTCTCTCAAAAAATATTTGTCTAAATCTAAATCTTTTGAAAATGTTTCTTTTAGAATTTCTTTTCCTAATGGATTTAAAGCATCAAGATGTGTTTGAATAAAACTCTTCGACCGACCATTTCTTTCAAAATCGTTTATAATTGCTTGCGTTGCATTCGATAAATGTTTTTCGAAGTCATTTAGGAAATCCTTTACCAACAAAAGATCAGATATTGTAATATCCTCAGTCTCATAAATTAAATTGAGTTCAATAAGATTATCATTGAATTTGATATACTTTTCAAAATTTTGTTCAACTAATCCTCTGTCAATTTTAATCTCTCCGAAATATGGCAAATCGATTTTTTCCATTGTGTTCTATTTACTATTTTGGGTAACATCACCGCTAATGTCTCGTGGCTTGGCGTCAGTAGGTTTCGAAAGCTATCGGGATGGTTAGCCAAATGTCCCGATAGCTATCGGGAGCTTAAAACCCCACCCGAGCCTGCAAGAGCAAACAGACGAAGTAATTGCGGCCAAACCGCTGTAGGCAGTAGTACATTTTAGTCTACAAATATTTCTTTTATTACTTCTTTACACATTTTTATTTCAGTTTTATTGAGTTTACCAAACACTTTTTGAATTCTTGATTTATCAATTGTTCTTATTTGGTCGACAATAATCATTCCACTTTTTCCAACTTGATTAACTGCAACTCTCGTTGGATATTCTTTTGTATTAGTTGTCATTGGGCATATAACGATTGTTTTGAGATGTTTATTCATTTCGTTTGGTGAAACTATTACACAAGGTCTTGTTTTCTGTATTTCACTTCCTAAAGTTGGATCAAGATTTACTAAAACTATTGAATATTGTATTAATTCCATTCCTCAAAATTTTCGTCAATAAATACATCATTTATCAATAATTCATCATCATTTTCAGAATTCATTTTCTTAAAAGCTATTTCCCAGTTTTTTCTTGGAACTTCAATTGGTTTCAAAATAATTTGTCCCATTTCTAAAATAAGTTCAACCTTATCTTTGATATTATATTTCTCCAAAATAGTTTTACTTAATCGTAAACCTTTTGAATTTCCAATTTTTATTATTGCAATTTCCATAAAATCAAATTTTATTGTTATCACAAAGTAAATACATATTTTTTTATTATGAAAGTTTTTTTCGGTTTTTTTGTATTAATGCTAACGTCACTTGGCTTGGTTTCAGTTAGTTCCGATAGCTATTGGGATTAAAGACTAAACTTCCAAGCACAAAACCAACTTTAATCCCGATAGCTATCGGGAGCCTAAAACCCCAATTGCGCCTAACGGCTGTTGTGCGATGTAATAATGCATAATATTTTTTCGCAGAAGTTTATAAATTTTCGGTTTTCATCATTTTTGGATTTAATTCTATTTCAATAGCATCCATTAAAGTTTTTATCGATATTGCTCTACAAAAACTTTTTTCAGGTTCATTTTGATTACTAAATTGATTTATCATTATTCCTAAAACAACTCCGCCATCGCCAAATATCGGCCCACCCGAGAATCCACCAGTAACATGCGTACTTGGGAATTCTAGAACAATTTCTTCATATTCTCGTAATCTTGGTATTGTTGAAAAATTATCCACATATGCAATTCTTAAACCAGGCATTGAAGAGTCATAACCACAATAAACCAAACCTTTTGCACTTTGAAAATCTTCATATCCGGGGAATAATGGTTTTAAAAGTGGCTTTTCTTCATTGCAAAACTCAAGTATTGCGATATCACATTCTATATGTTCAGCAATAATTTTCAATTTAGCATAATGAATATTATTTTCTGAATTTACAAATTGAGCATATAAATTTTGTCTTGGTAATTTATCTTTGAAAACAACATGTGATGCAGTTACAATCCAATTTTTTTTTAAAAACTGAAATCCAGTTCCTAATTCATGAACTGATTCATCTGAATCACAAATTATAATAACTTGTCTTTTGTCAAGAGTCATTAACCTTGTACTTTCCATCGAACCATTATACTGTTTTTCCATTTAGTTTTTTCTTTTCTTTTTTGGGATTATATCGCCTAACGTCTCGTGGCTTGCAGAAGT
>JAYUFJ010000251.1:0-1721 GCA_043738775.1 Flavobacterium sp.
TACGGTGGTGTTGTTACTACTTTATCCAATCCGAATGCTGGAGATCCTTCTGGAAAATTTACAGTTTTTGCACCTACAAATGCTGCCTTTTCACGATTGGGATTAAACGGAGCAAACGATTTATTGGTTTTAAATCAATCATTTTTAACAAGTACACTTTTATATCACGTTGGAAATGGTAATCGACCATTTGAATCATTTATGGTAGGAACCAATTATGGATCTGCGTTGGGGCCTAATAGAAAATTTATTACCCGAGGTTCAGATACTTATGTAAACGGATCTAAAATTGTAATTAAAGACGTTGCTGCCAGTAACGGAACAGTTCATGCAATTGACAAAGTTTTACTAGCTACAGGTGCCGACATTGCTCAATCAACAATAGCATTGACACAATCTAAAGTTTTTACTAGCCCAGAATTGACTTATTTATTAGAAGCTGTTTTATATTGCAATTTGGCGGGTGCATTATCTGCTCCAAATGGTCCTTACACTGTTTATGCACCAAACGATGATGCATTCAAAAAATTGGGTGTTATTTTAGGGGTTCCTTTAAACAAACCATCAGACATTAGAAATATACCTGTTGCAACTGTAACACAAGTATTGTTAACACATGTTTTTTCTGGAGAAAAATTTACATCAGAATTAAACGGCGGAACTGTAACGGCATTAAATGGTCAATCGGTAACATTAGGTGCATTCAATGATGGTATTTTAACAGTAAAAGGTGCAGGAAATGGAACTAATGTAGCTAATATGGTAATCCCAGATGTTAAATGTACTAACGGTATTGTTCATGTAATTGATCGTGTTTTATTACCAAACTAATATAATTGAGGAAAAATTGTTGAATTGTTTTTTGTTTTTAGTTTGAAATGAGTGCCCTTTTCCTCGGGGCACTTTTTTATTAGGTACTATTTTATGTATTTTTTTATTTCAAATGTTTTTTATAATATTCCTTTAAAACCGAGCTTCTACCAATAGTTTTGGTAATAATGTCTTTATCTAAATCCCAACCTCTTGCAGGAGAATATTCACGACCATACCAAATAATTTGTAAGTGTAAATCGTTCCAAACTGCTTTTGGAAACAATCTTTTAGCATCCTTTTCGGTTATATTAACATTTTTCCCATTAGTTAAATTCCAGCGGTACATTAATCTATGAATGTGAGTGTCAACTGGAAATGCTGGAAAACCAAATGCTTGGCTCATTACTACGCTTGCAGTTTTGTGTCCAACTGCTGGTAATGCTTCCAAAGCCTCAAAACTTTGTGGTACTTCACCATTGTATTTGTCAATTAAAATTTGTGATAAACCAAAAATCCCTTTTGATTTCATTGGACTCAATCCGCAAGGACGAATAATTGTTTTAATTTCTTCTATCGATAGTTTTACCATATCGAAGGGATTACTTGCTTTGGCGAACAAAATTGGAGTAATTTGATTCACTCTAACATCGGTACATTGTGCCGAAAGTAATACCGCAATTAGCAAGGTATAAGGATCTTTATGATCTAACGGAATTGGTATACTAGGGTACAATTCTTGTAATTTTGAAATTACAAATGCAACGCTCTCTTTTTTGGTCATTTTATAATTTTTGATATAAATTTAATCAAAAAATCCACTTGAAAATTCAAATGGATTCGTAAAAAAATAAGTTATTTTTATCTTTCGTCACTAACGTCAACAGTTCTTTCTGCGGCATATTTTGCAT
>JAYUFJ010000252.1:0-1718 GCA_043738775.1 Flavobacterium sp.
CCTTTTTTAACACCAACAAATTTTACTTCATTTAGTTTAGGAAGTTCTTTAATTTCTAAATCCAAGTAAATGCTATCGCCGACAATTTCATTAATATAAAAATCAATATTGCTAAACAGCCCTAATTTTCCAAGTTTTTTTATAGCATTTGTAACTTCTTCACCAGGAATAGTAATGTTTTGTCCTTTCTCTAAACCAGCAAAAGTAACAACTGTATTTTCGTTGTAACTAATTTTTCCTTTAACCTTGACTTTGGCCAAAATGTATTTTTTTCCTTGATCAAATTTAGGTTCGTCTTGGGCGTTTATGGTAAAAACATTTCCTAAAATAAAAATTAATAAAAATGTCTTGAAATAAAAATTCTGCAAAATATTATGGTTTAATTTGTTCACTTGTTTTTCCGAACCTTCGTTCGCGTTTTTGATAACTAATAATGGCTTCATATAAATGTTCATCGGAAAAATCGGGCCATAAAACATCGGTAAAAAACAACTCTGCATAGGCTATTTGCCATAACAAAAAATTGCTAATTCGGTGTTCGCCACTTGTTCGTATTAACAAATCTACATCGGGTAAATTGTGCGTGTAAAGATGCTCATTTATAATTGATTCATCAATAGTGTCTATTGAAATTATATTATTTTTAACTTTATTACTAATTGTTTTAACAGCATTTAACAATTCTTCACGTGAACCGTAACTTAAAGCAAGGGTTAAATTGGTTCGAGTATTGTTTTTTGTTTTTTCAATTACTTCCAACAACTCTTTTTGAATGTTTTTTGGAAGTTTATTCGTGTTTCCTATTGTTTGAAGTCGAACATTATTGTCTTGTAATGTTTTTAATTCGTTTTTTAATGAGTGTACTAAAAGTTGCATTAAAGTATTGACTTCCAATTTTGGGCGGTTCCAATTTTCGGTTGAAAAGGCGTATAATGTTAAGTTTTCAATACCTAATTTTGCACATGCTTCAACAATTTGCCTAACAGATTTTGTTCCACTTTCGTGTCCCATTGCTCTCAACAACCCTTTTTGTTTTGCCCATCGACCATTGCCGTCCATAATGACCGCTAGGTGTTTAGGTAAATTTTTAGGCGATATAGAGGTTAGTAAACTCATAAATTAATTAAAACAATAGCACGGTTTTTCACCAAAAGTGTAAGTTATGGTAAAACCAGAAAAAACATACCAGTCACGGCTGTTTGTATTTCCGAATTTTAATGTTTTTAAATTTTCATTTTTTGGATTGCTTCCGTCAAGATTATCGGTAAGTGAATATCGTGCACCAATTTCTGCGCTTAAAACAAAATTTTGATTTAATTTAGTTTTTAATCCAAAAATCATCGGAATGGCAAAAACATATTTATTACTATCTGTTTTTGAAATTCCATTTTCAAAATATTTTTCGTCGTAATTGGTGAAGGATATACCAGTAGCTATATAAGGAGTAAACTTTTTATTAAAATCGTGCAAATTAAAATCGAAAAAATTAAATTCCAGTCCAGCCGAAACCTCTTTAATATTGTTGGTAAATTTATAGTTTCTTTGAATTCGGGCTGGCTCGGACGCATTCAAGTCGTTGCCATTTAGTTTTGACTGAATGTACGATATTCTCCAGGCGTGGCGTGGGCTTTGATTCCATTTATAAATAACTCCATAAGCCATTTCATTGGGTCTAAAATAATCAGTTCGACCTACATCACCAATAAAATTACTACCAC
>JAYUFJ010000253.1:0-1717 GCA_043738775.1 Flavobacterium sp.
CAAAATGAATTTTTTATCTAAATTAATACTGGTTGTTACTGTGCTATTAATAGCTTCGGTAACTACAATATCTATAAAATTATATGATTTAACATAGCGTGACAATCTGTTAAATCATATAATTTTATAGATATTGTAGTTACCGAAGCTATTAATAGCACAGTAACAACCAGTATTAATTTAGATAAAAAATTCATTTTGTTGTTTTTTAAATTTATTTTTACTTTGCAAATGTGAAGTATTACCCTGGTATTTGAGTTCTTAGAATTTTTTCATAACCTTCAATAATATTCTTTAATCCTTCTGGACTTTCATTTGGTTTAAGAGTTATCTCTATCTTAGCATAAGTAGCTGAAGAACTTTTTTTTCTATTAAAAAGATTATTGTCATTTTCGTTTTCATTTGAAAAACTAACCAATAGATTATTGCTGTCGTTTAATGTTACTTCTAAATTTGTAGTAAACTTTAGTTCTTCGATTCTAGATGTTGAAATAGGAACTAAAGTTATTAAAGGAACATTAACAGCTACAATTTGAACTGTATTATCCTCGGCTTTGACAGGATAATTTATAGTAACTACTTTTGCTTGATAATTTTCGCTTGTTCCGTTTTTTTCGAAATAAGTACTCATTATATCATTTTGAGACTGTAGCAAAGAACTGTTTGCAATGTTTGTTGCCTCATTTATGGTGTCAACTAATTTGCTAAAATTGATCATAGTTTATTTTTTTGATAGATTACTTTTTAATTCAATGAATTTTTCATAGGTTGTTTTTAATTCCGGAATACTTGAACCCGCAATTTTAATTTGGGAGCTACAGGTTGGACATTCAAAACCAGCTCCTCCAATAAGTGCTGCTACATTGTAAATTATTTCATCCAATTTACAATTAGGACAAGGTATTTTTAGATTTTCCATCATAGCTTTAAGAATTTAATTGAATATTTTTTGAGTAAAAGTCTAAAAGAGTTGTTAATCCAATCGGTAAAGGAATTGAGCCACCATTAATTTCTACTGTCATACTGGATTTTTTACTACTTTTATTGCTTTGGTTTTTATTGTTATTATCATTATTTGAAGAGGCAACACTTCCTCTCATTTGCATTTTTTGATTTTCATTATCGCCATCTTTAGTAATTGAATTTCCGTGAGAGACAATTTCTAAATCGAATTTTACCGAAATGTCTTTTACACAAAGCGAATTAAACGGAATTATTGTAATCAATGGCAAATCGAAAGTTATAGATTCAGCAGCAGGGTTTTTACCTTTAACAGTTAAACTAATCATTTTTGGAGTAAAAACTCCGTTATTCGAATCAAAACAACTTTCCATTAAAAACTTTGCTTGTTTTTTTGCCATTTCCGAATTGGCACTTGCAGCCGCAATAAAAGGTGCAGCAAGTAACTTTTCAATTAAAACAGCTTGGTGATTAGACGTTACATTATCATTCATCTTTTATATTTTATTAGGTTTATAAAATGTTCGGGGATAAATCCCCGAACATAAAACTATCAAAATCACTTTTTATGGTTTTGCAGGTGGCTGTAACTCAACTGGTGATATGTTTTTACTGTAAGCTTCAATAATTGTTAAAACTCCTTGTGGTAAAGGCAATTGCCCTGCATGTACCGCAACTGTATACTTTGCACTGTTACTTTTTTGGTAATGAGTGCTAGTAGTTGATGATTCTTTAGAATCGTAACTAGCTGATCCGT
>JAYUFJ010000254.1:0-4885 GCA_043738775.1 Flavobacterium sp.
CAGTTAAAAAGTCAGGAAATAAGGCAAATGGTTTTCCTTTTAATATTTTTATAGACGAATCTATTAATTCATTAAAATTATGGGGCAAAATTTTTGTTGATAATCCAACGGCAATTCCCTCAGCACCTTGCGCTAATAAAAGCGGAAATTTTACTGGAAGATTTACAGGTTCGGCACGACGGCCATCGTAAGAAACGCCCCATTCGGTAATTTTTGGTGAAAATAAAACATCGTGACCAAATTTACTAATTCGTGCCTCAATGTAACGCGAAGCTGCAGCATTATCACCTGTAAGGATATTTCCCCAGTTTCCTTGCATATCGATAATCAAGTCCTTTTGACCAATTTGCACCATAGCATCACCAATACTGGCATCACCGTGCGGATGATACTGCATTGTATGCCCAACAATATTAGCTACTTTATTGTAACGGCCATCGTCTAACTCTTTCATAGAGTGCATTATACGACGTTGAACAGGTTTAAATCCGTCTTCAATAGCTGGGACTGCTCTTTCTAAAATTACATACGATGCGTAGTCCAAAAACCAATCTTTATACATTCCAGTAACTTTGGTAATGGTTTCTTCTGGATTTTCTTCGTGAACATCGTAAAAATGATTGCCACCAGTTGAAACGCGGTCCTCAAAGCCTTCGTCGGTACTTTCGTCGTTGGTTGATTCTAACTCGTCGTTAGTTTCTTCGTTAATGTTATTTTCTTCTTCGTCTTTCATTTATTTTCTTTAGTAAAATTTTTTTGAGTACAAAGTTCTCAAGGTTTTTTCACAATAGGTTTCGATTTTATTTAATTAAAGCATTATTGTTTTAATGCCGTTTTTTAATGATTTTTTGTAAAAAATTTAATTGCATTCCTAATTTATAATTTCAAAGTTGTATGTATTTAAAACATTGTGTTTTTTGTTTTATTTTGAAATCTTCAATAACTTTTAACTCAATAATTACTTTAATGTTTACAATTATACCAACTATATAACTACAATTAAATTTTATTTTGGCATAGATAACTGGAAAAGCTTTTTCTTGGACTACTTTTATTTTTTTTTGTAATTTATAAACCAATCTTCTATTTAAACTTTTTATTATATTAAGCCAATTTTGGTAAGCACTTTAAAAAAAAATTAAAATTATCTAGCTTATTTCATTTTATTCTTCCTTATTTTAATAACTTTCATCAAAATTTATATTTTTAAATGCATTGAAAAAATAATGAAAAACTTTCAAAACTCTCTGCAACTAATTTTCAACCACGTCAATTTCTACCTTCAAATTATTGATAATAAAAACTTGACGATCGGGTGTATTTTTCCCCATATAAAACTCCAATAATTTTTCTATCGATGTGGCTTTGTCTAGCATAACAGGGTCAAGACGAATATCAGCACCGATAAAATGCTTGAACTCATCGGGCGAAATTTCTCCCAAACCTTTAAATCGGGTAATTTCTGGTTTAGGTTTTAGTTTTTCAATGGCAAATTTTCTTTCGTCATCAGAATAACAATATATAGTTTCTTTTTTGTTTCGAACCCTAAATAATGGTGTTTGCAAAATATACAAATGTCCGTCTTTAATTAATTCTGGAAAAAATTGCAAGAAAAAAGTAATTAACAACAGACGAATGTGCATTCCATCAACATCGGCGTCGGTTGCAATTACAATGTTATTGTAACGTAAATCTTCCATTGATTCTTCAATATCTAATGCTGCTTGTAGCAAATTGAATTCTTCGTTTTCGTAAACAATTTTTTTGCTCATTCCATACGAATTCAATGGTTTCCCACGCAAACTAAAAACTGCTTGAGTATTCACATCACGACTTTTAGTTATCGAACCCGAGGCAGAATCACCTTCGGTAATAAAAAGTGTACTCTCTAAATACCGAGGGTTTTTTATATCTCCCAAATGCACGCGACAATCACGTAATTTTTTGTTATGTAAATTCGATTTTTTTGCTCGGTCTTTGGCCAGTTTTCGTATTCCCGATAGTTCCTTACGCTCACGTTCTGCTTGTAAAATTTTTCGTAAAAGCAAATCGGCTGTTTCGGGATTTTTATGTAAAAAATTATCGAGTTTGGTTTTTATAAAATCATTTACAAATGTTCGAACCGACGGTGCATTTGGACCTATTTCTGTCGAACCTAATTTGGTTTTTGTTTGACTTTCAAAAACAGGTTCTTCTACTTTTATCGAAACTGCCGAAACTATTGATTTTCGTATGTCCGAAGCCTCAAATGGTTTGTTGTAATACTCTTTTATAGTTTTTACAATTGCTTCTCTAAATGCGCCTAAATGTGTTCCTCCTTGTGTAGTATTTTGTCCATTTACAAATGAATGGTATTCTTCTGAATATTGTGATTTTGAGTGTGTTATTGCAACTTCAATATCTTCGCCTATTAAATGAATTATTGGGTAAACTTTATCTTCATCGGCAATTGTTTCATTCAATAAATCGCGTAAACCATTGTCCGAATAATATTTTTCTCCATTGTAATATATTGTTAATCCGGTGTTTAAATAACAATAATTTTTAAGCATTTTAATAACATACTCATTTCGATATCGGTAATTTTTAAAAATCAATTCGTCGGCTACAAACGAAACTTTTGTTCCTTTTCGCTTGTTTGACTCTATAATTTCTTCGTTTAAAACTAAATTTCCTGCCGAAAACTCTGCGCCTTTTTGTTGATTATCTCGAACCGATTCGACACGAAAATAATTGGACAAAGCATTAACTGCCTTGGTTCCAACACCATTTAATCCTACCGATTTTTTGAATGCTTTGGAGTCGTATTTCCCACCAGTATTCATTTTTGATACCACATCAATTACTTTGCCAAGCGGAATTCCACGACCATAATCGCGCACCGAAACCATTTTATCTTTTATAGCAACTTCAATCGTTTTTCCGGCACCCATTACAAACTCATCAATGCAATTATCCATTACCTCTTTAAGCAAAATGTATATTCCATCATCGGGTGATGAGCCGTCGCCCAACTTTCCAATGTACATACCTGGACGTAACCTAATGTGTTCTTTCCAGTCGAGTGAGCGAATATTATCTTCGTCGTATTTAGTTTCGTCTTGCATTTTAAAATAAATCGATTTTGTGCAATTTACATAAAACCATTTCAATAAAAAAGGGCATTTTTTAAAGTTATCAAAAAAGTTATGAGTAGTTTTTATTTGGGCGTGACCCCGCAAAAAAAATGCGGGGTCGCGCTGTACGTTCCCACTTTTTTTATCTCGTCAAAAAAAGACGAGATAAAAAAGAGTTCCACTGCCATCACTCACGCAAAATGAAAATGGATTAAGAAACAAGGAGTTTTAAAAAATTGTTTTAAAATAATGTTCGACAAATTAAAAAAGTACTTTGGGTAAAGGCAATAAAAAACAAATAAATTTTAAAAGGCTATTTAAAAATTCCTCATTTCCATAATGGGCAAATACCTATTTTTTATTGATGTTTCAAACTCACCTACTTTTAAAAAACCCAATTTTGAATAAAATTTTTCAGCATTTGGGTCCGAATGTAAATATATTTTTTCAAAACCTTTGTTTTCGACTCTTTTTAAAAAATCTTTCACCAACAATTTACCCAATCCTTGATTAATATTTTCAGGTAGAATAAATAAATTATCTAAGTAAATTGTATTATTATCATTTTTAACAAAAGAGTAATAACCGATAATAACTCCGTTCTCAACCAGTTTAAAGGTAGCATTTTTAAAAATATATTGATATGAAATCGTTAAGTTGTTTTCCCATATCTTCAATTGTTCGTCAGAATATCCCCAAAATGCTTTAGATTTTTTGGTAATCTCGGTTAAAATTAAATGATCACTTTCTATTGCTTTTTCGATTTTCATATCTACTTAATAGATTTTTTTTTGTTTTTTAGCACTGTTCTTTGTTGGTGTTTCGGGCGTTTTTTTTTTGATATTAAAATTCTAATGTCTACAAATAAGTAAACACAAGCAGCCACAATTTTTCCAATCCCAGCCAATTTATCTTTCGCAGTAGTCGGTGAACTTGTCAATGTATCAAATCCCCACCAAATGAGAAACACACAAAACAAATAAGCAAAAACTCGAAAAATGGTTTCTTTTAAGGTCCATGCGCTGTTTTCATTTTCTGATAAATTTTTCATTTATTGATATTTTAGTGGTTAATTTATTTTTGTGTGTAGCAAGTTTCTTAGCCTTACGCACAACGTCAGACTGTGAAAAAACCTACCCAATCTTTCAAACAAATATACTAAAAAAATTGTTTTAAAAAGTCTATTTTGTATCTTTCACTATGCAACACATACAAGGAATTTCGAGCCATCAACTTCAATTATCAATTTTAGAAGAACACCATAACTTTTGATAATCTTGTTCGATTTATCGATGCTTTTGTAAATGGTATTGATTTGATAAAATAGGAACCTGAGATTTAAGATTTTTAAATTATAAAAATATGAAATGAAAGAGGAATTTAATTCGTAGTATTATTGAAAAAGTTAGCACAACTTTTTCAACAAGCTCTTGGAACGGAATTTTATAATCGAGAAATAATCAACTTGTAACCCATACAAAATTGTTAATAACTTAATGATGCTTTACATAGGAAACGGTGTTGGCAGTATTGCATTTATTCATTTAATAATTCTTCAACTTCTTTTTGTAAAACTGGCAAATTCCGAATCACAATTCCCCATATTACGTCGTCAGAAACAGAATCATATACGTGAATTATTCTATTTCTGACATCAACTATTTTTCTTGAATTTGAAATTTTGATTTCGGTTTCAACTTTCAATATTCGGCTCATTGCTTCTCCGATAATTTCTATATTTCTTTCAACTGCTCGTTTTGTTCGTAAAT
>JAYUFJ010000255.1:0-4879 GCA_043738775.1 Flavobacterium sp.
TTGAATTTGAAAGTAAAGTATCCGAGGCAACAATTTGTCCATTATAATTTATCATAAAAAAAGCCACACTTTTTGGGTATGGCAAATATAGTTTTTTTAAATTATTTATTCATTAAACAGAGCCAATGATGTGTTTTAAATCAGAAATTTGATTGGACCATAATTGTTTCATTTCGTCAATTTCGTCCTCTTCGGCAAAATCAATTACATTAATCGAAACGTCTTTTGTAATTTCATCCTCTAAAATTTGAATCTCAAAAAAATATTCAGTATCTTTTTTATTTTCATCAACCCATTTAAACTTTACTCTTTCATCATTTTTTTTTAATGACAATCGTGCATTCTCTTCAGCTCCATTCCATCCAAAAGTAAAAAATTCATCACGTGCATTTACACTATCGGCAAACCATTCTTGTAATCCGGATGGAGTTGATATGTATTGATACAGTAGTGAAGGCGATGAATTAATTTGAAATTCTATTTCGTAACGAACTTTTGAAGACATTGTTTAAATTTTTTTGAAATATATATCATTTATTTTGAATTTTAACTAAAAAATAAAAAAATATTTTTTCTATTTTAAATTTGCTTGATGCGATAATAATATTATATTTGCACCCGCATTGAAATTTCATAAATCGACATATGGCGAGGTAGCTCAGTCGGTTAGAGCGCAGGATTCATAACCCTGAGGTCGAGAGTTCAAATCTCTCTCTCGCTACAAAAAAACTGTCAGTAATGGCAGTTTTTTTATTTAAATAATTTACAACTAAAATCTTATCTTGATTTTAAGTTATTTATAGATTTAATTTTAAATCATAAAATTATTTGTTCACTAAAAATTTGCATTTGTAACTTCAATTTTGATATTTAATTTTAACTTCATTTTTTTTATTAAAATATTAACTTTTATATCAATTTAAAATGATTCAACGGAACTTTATGATAGCATCAATAGTTTTTTATTTTTGACCAATAAAATGTAATAAAGATTTATATATTTGTTTAATAACTAGTATTTCAAAATATAAACATATATTATATAAACTTTGTAAATTTAAAAATGGATTTTAAAAACGATATAAATTTTAGAAAACAAACTTTAAAAAAATTACTGTTTGCCATTCAAAATTCTGAAAAAGAAATTTGCGAAGCTTTATATAAAGATTTTAAAAAACCAGAGTTTGAAGCAGTTATAACCGAAACTAGCTATGTGATTTCTGAATTAAAAGAAACCATAAAAAGATTAAACAGTTGGGCTAAACCTAAAAAAGTATGGCCTTCAATTACTAATTTTCCGTCATCAGATTATATAATTTCCGAACCTTATGGTAAGATATTAATTTTATCTCCGTGGAATTATCCGTTTCAATTGGCTTTATGTCCTTTAATCTCAGCAGTTGCTGCTGGAAATCAAGTTACTTTAAAACCCTCTGAATTAACTCCTAATACATCGACAATAATTGCAAAAATAATTAGAGAAACCTTTGATATAAAGCACGTTGTAACAATTACAGGCGATTATAAAATTGCTGAAACATTGTTAAAAAAACGATGGGATTACATTTTTTTTACAGGAAGTGTTTCTGTAGGAAAAATTGTTGCCAAAGCTGCGGCCGAAAATTTAACTCCGGTAACTTTGGAACTTGGAGGAAAAAATCCGTGTATCATTGATTCAACCGCCAATTTAAAGTTAACCGCAAAACGAATTGTTTGGGGCAAGTTTTTAAATGCTGGACAAACTTGTATTGCCCCCGATTATTTAATTGTACATCAATCGGTAAAAAGTAAATTAGTCTCATTTTTAATTAAAGAAATTCAGTTGGCATATGGTGAAAATGCGGAGAATTCACTAGATTATTGTAGAATAATTAATCAAAAAAATTGGGTTCGCTTGAATGAATTCCTTCAAAATGAAACTATTCTTTTTGGAGGTAAAACTAATCAACTTGAAAATTATGTGGAGCCAACACTTCTTGACAATCCAAGTTTAAATAGTTTGGTTATGAAAGATGAAATTTTTGGACCAATACTTCCTGTTTTAACTTATCAAAACGATGATGACCTTGAAAAAATAATTTTATTTTATGAAAAACCATTATCATTATATGTATTTTCTGAAAATAATGATTTTGCTAAAAAAATAATTCAAAAATATTCATTCGGTGGTGGCTGCATTAACGATACTGTTATTCATTTTTCAAATAATCGATTGCCTTTTGGAGGCGTCGGAAATTCGGGAATAGGTTCGTATCACGGAAAAAAAAGTTTTGATATTTTTAGTCACAAAAAAGGAATTGTCAACAAAGCAACTTGGCTAGATTTACCCTTGCGTTATGCTCCATATAAAAATAAATTGCAGTTTATAAAAAAAGTGTTAAATTGGCTTTAAAATTCAAAAAAAAAATGGACTCAAATTACAATGAAATTAAAAAAATAATAGACAATGGTTACAGTCTTGATTTAGGACGAGTTATAGAAAAATCATTTGAAACTTATAAAAAAATTGTTGGTATTGCTGGTATTTCAATGATGATTTTATCAATAGTTTTAGCTGTTTTATTTGGCGGACTCTATGGAGCAATCGCTGGCTTTTCTAACTTTTCAGAAACTATGGCAAATTTTAAATCGGGTTTATTATCAACATCAACACAATTAACAATTATGGCTACTTCGGCAGTTTTTGCTGCAATATTTAGCCCAATTAATGCTGGTTTTTTAAGAATGTCACAATTGGCTAGTTTAGATCAAAAGTTCGGAATTGATACCGTTTTTGAATACTTTAAAACCCATCATTTTAAAGATTTATTTATATCAGCTTTGTTAATATCATTATTGGGTAATGTTTTAAGTTTTCTTTTTACTTATTTTGGTTTACCATTTATTGGTAGTATAATGGTAATTGCAATTACTTTTTTTACTATTTTGTACATTCCTTTAATAATATTTTCTAATTTAAACGCTATGGAAGCTATTACAATGAGTTTTAGTTTGGTTTTAAAAAATCCGTTAATTATTGCAGCTTCATTATTACTCGGAATTATTTTTGTAGCATTCGGTTTTATAGCACTTTGTATTGGCATTTTTTTTACACTACCATTTTATTATGTCGTTCATTATACTATTTACAGCGAAATTGTTCCATTAAGTGTAAAAACATCAGAATTGGATGAAATAGGATTATCATCCTAAGAGTTTTAAATATAAACTAACTTAAAAAATTTAAACTATGAAATGGATAGGGAATCGTCAAAGTGAAAATGTTGAAGACCGTCGCGGAATGTCAAGTGGTGGAAAAGCAATTGTAGGTGGTGGTGGTTTGGCAATTGTATTTTTTTTAGTAAAAATATTTTTTCCAGATGCAGCTCCTTTTGTAGATACTATTCAACAAAGCCAACAACAAAATCAAACAACGACTCAAAATCAAGGTGATCAACAACCATTAACTGCCGAACAAATAGAGATTGGTGATTTTGCAAAAACTATTTTTGCATATACCGAAGATACTTGGACACAGGTTTTTAAAGAAAACGGATTGGAATATGAATATCCAAAAATGGTTCTTTTTTCCGAAGCTGTAGAAACAGCTTGTGGAAGTGCAACTTCGGCTTCTGGACCATTTTATTGTCCTGGTGATAAAAAAGTGTATATCGATTTAGAGTTTATGAAAGAATTAAAATCACGTTTTGGAGCCGATGGTGGTGATTTCGCAACTGCTTACGTTATTGCACACGAGGTTGGGCACCATGTTCAAAACTTATTGGGAACATCCGACAAAATGCGTCAAGCACAACAAGGAAAATCAGATGAAGAAGCTAACAAATTATCTGTTTGTTTGGAATTACAAGCCGATTTTTACGCTGGTGTTTGGGCTAAATACAACAATAAGTATATTGAAGCAGGTGATATTGAAGAGGCATTGAGCGCAGCAAATGCAGTTGGTGACGATGCAATTCAAAGTAAAATGCAAGGTCACGTGGAGCCGGATACTTTTACACACGGAACATCGGCACAACGGATATATTGGTTTAAAAAAGGTTTTGCAACTGGCGATATTAAGCAAGGAAATACTTTTGAAACTTTGCTTAAATAATATATTTAAAAGATTGCTGTACAACTAAATTTAATTTTAAATTTTTATTCGTTTCGGATATTAAAAATTGCTTTATTAAAAGTCTTTTTATTTTGCTACAGTTTTTAAATTAAAATGATTTAAAATTTTAAATACATTGAAATATATAAAAACTGTGGCAAAAATTTTACAATTAATTTTTTATCCAAAAAAAAGGAATTTTAAATAACTTTAATTAATACTCAATACAAGAAAGAATTACTTTAAATATTAAATGACCTTATGATCTAATTTATTTTTTTAAAGGAATGTTTTTTAAAATTTCCAATACAAATTTATAAAACTTTTTAGATGATTTTATAGAAGCTCTTTCATCGGGTGAATGTGCTCCGTGAATAGTAGGTCCAAAAGAAATCATATCCATATCTGGATAATTTGTTCCTAAAATGCCACACTCTAATCCAGCATGACAAGCTACAACTTTTGGTTTTTCACCATTTTGTTTCTCATAAATTGAAGTTAAAACGTCTAAAATTTCCGATTTTACATTGGGTGTCCAACCTGGATAATTTCCGCCAAATTCAACTTCGCAACCAAACAATTCGTATGCCGAGCGCAAGCTGTTGGCCAAATCCATTTTTGAGGTTTCGACCGACGATCGAGTTAAATTTTGAATCGATAAATGACCATCTTTTACAATAACTCTTGAAATATTGTTTGATGTTTCTACTAAATCATCCATATCGGCAGACATTCTATAAACACCATTTAAAGCAGCATATATTGCTCGAATCATACCTTCTTGTA
>JAYUFJ010000256.1:0-13373 GCA_043738775.1 Flavobacterium sp.
GACTTTAATTTGTTTTCTTGAATAATTTGACTATTTTTTTGTCGTTGTTGCCGATAAACCAAATAACCAATTACTAAAAATGCTAATGCAATAATTGATGCAATTATTAATTGATTGGTTTTTTGTTTGGTTTCAATATCTTTCTGAATAATCTGAGCTTTCGTTTCTAAAAGTTCTTTTTCCTTTTTTTCTGATTGAAATTTTGTCTCATATAAATTAATGGATTTTTTAAGTTCCAAACCATTAGTAATTTTTTTTAAAGAATCGCTTTTTTGATAAGCAAAATAGGCTTTTTTATAATTGTTTTCTAAAATTGCAATATCACTTGCATATTCATAATAATTTGATAGTCTTGCAATATCATTAATTTTAGAAGTAAGTTCAAGAAATTTATTGTTATAAATGGTTGCATTTTTAATGTCTTTTTTAATAATATAACTATCAACAAAACCAGTATAAACATTCCCCAAAATATTAGATTCAGCTTCGTTATTTAAACAAATTTTTTCTGCTTCTTTTAGAATTTTTAGTGCTTCATCATACTTATAGGTATCATTTAAAGTCACCGACAAGTTGGCTTCTGCGGTTGCAATTCCCATAAAATCATTGAGTTGTCGTTTTAATGTTATTGCTTTCTTGTAATTAGTTTCTGATAATTTGTAATTCTTAAGTTTATAGTATAGTTTACCTAAATTTGTAAATGAAACAGACAGTCCGTACTTATCTTGAATGGATTGTCTAATTTCTAATGATTTCTTTAAATAATATTCTGATTTTTTTAAATCATTAAGGTCATCATAAATTAGCCCTATATTGCTGTAAACATTGGCAACTAATTTTTCGTTTTTAATGGTTTCAAAAATTTTTAATGATTTACTAAAATATTTTAATGCCTCTAAATCATTTCCTTGATCCCAATTTATTAGTCCAAGATTGTTATATGCCGATCCTTCGATTGCAGCTGATTTACTTTTTTTAGCATAAACTATAGATTTTAAATAATAATAATTCGCGCTATCCAACTTGCCAGAAATATCACAAGCAATACCTTTAAGATTAAAGGCTTTAGCAAAAGCAAAGAAGTTGTTTTTGCTTTTAGCAATTTTTAAAATTGCTTTAAAATAGTCTTCAGATTTTTTTGTGTTTTCGTAAACCGTTTTGTAAAATAATGTTGCATTTGCTTCAATAACTAACGAATCGATTTTAGAAGTTTGAATGATATTGATCAAACTATCTTTTTCTTGAGAGTTTTGAGAAAAAATATTTTGCGTTATAATTATTATTAATAAAAGTAATTTTATTTTCATGATGTCCGATTGATAGATACGAAAATAGTGTTTTTTTAGGTTATACTATTTTTTATCAAACATTTCTCCAAACATTTCCATATTCATATCAACAATTTTAGTTGATAAGGTTTTGTTCGAAACTTGTAAACTCATTTTTAAATCCTCAGAAAGTTTCACTTTTTGACTCGTGTATTCTAAGTTTGCGTTCAATTCAAAAATTATACTTTCGAGTAAATCGATTTTTGATTTAAAAACTTCTTTGCTTATATTGTTTTTCCGAACCAGAAAAAAAATGAATCCACACAGCAAAATAATTAGTAATAGGGCAAAATACAACATTTTATTCTTTTTTTTAATTAAAATCCTAACCCATCTTCAAATGAGTTAGGATTTGTAACTCCTTTAATTCACCATTAATTTTCTAGTAGTCTTGCTACCGTCTTTTTCAATTTCTAACAAATACATTCCAGAATTTAAATTTTGAGTTGTAGTCAAAACATCTAAATAAAAATCTTTAATTTTTTGACCAACAATACTATAAACAGAAACTTTTGAGCCAATTAAATCTTCATTAATCTTAATATTAAACTCGCCCGTTGTTGGGTTTGGGTAAACAGCTATGTTTTTGTCTAACTCAAATTGCGAGGTTGCGAGTGCGGGTTGGGTGTATGATGCTAGAAAACCACCGGTTGTTACAGCAGCAACAGATTTAGTAAAACCAGCATTGGTTGAACCAGAAACAGTTATTTTACCTAATGGACTTATTGCAACAGCATAGCAATATTCTAAACCCGTACCTCCAATTCTATTTGCCCATACAAAATTACCATTAGTATCTAATTTAGAAACGTAACCATCATAACTTCCCGCACTTGTTAAAGTAAATGTGGCTGCACTTGGGTCAAAATCGGTTGGACCATTATTACCAAAATAGCCTGTTGTATAAATGTTTCCAGCAGTATCTAAAGTTAAACCCGTTCCATAATTTTGAGAATTAGCAGTACCCGAACCAATTGTTCTTGCTGTGCTTTTTGCCCAAATAAAACCTGCATTAACATTTATTTTAAAAACTAATGCTCCTGTATCTGCTGGTAAAAAATAGGTTCCTGTACCAAAATCTAAATCCATTACGGAAGCAGAAGAATTAAAAACATAACTGGTAACAATTATATTACTTGCATTATCAAGTGCTAACGAAGGTTTAACATTAACGTTATGTTGTCCTTTTATATCATAAGCCCATACATAATTTCCATTTGTATCAAGTTTTGACACATATTGAACTCCGTTTGTTGTAGGGTCAATGTTTAAAGTAAACACACCAGTTCCTGGATCTGCGTCCATAGCATAAGCATAATAACCTGTGGTATAAACATTACCAGAAGCATCTGTATCAATAGAATATCCATAATTTAAGTTAATTGATAAAGTATTGCTTTTCAACATTTTTGCCCAAGTGAAATTTCCAGAAGCATCTAGTTTTAGAATAAAAATTTCTGTGCCATTTGTTCCAGATGTTGAGCCAGTAGATAGATTGTAAGTTCCCGTACCTGGGTCAAAATCTAATGTGCCACCAAAACCACCAGTAGCATAAATATTACCCGAAGCATCTACTTTTATGGCTTGAATTTTATCAAAAGCACCCGAGTTTAATGGGTCTAAAAATTGCTTGTCCCAAATATAATCTCCATTAGAATCTAATTTAAGTAGGTACATATTGTTACCACTTGGATTACTCACATTATGCACACCTGCACCTGGGTCAAAATCTACAGGTCCGCTAACATTATAACAACTTCCAGAAATATACAAATTGTTAAACCCATCAATATACAAAGCGTCGGCACTAGAAAGTTCAGAACTTCCGCTACCACCAATTTGTTTTGCCCAAACAAAATTACCTAAGGCATTTACTTTCAAGATGTACATGTTTTGAGCTATACTACTCATATTAAAAACGCCAGGACCAGCATCAAAATCGCGACTTACACCATCGTAATTTCCTACAGAATAGACATTGCCTTGAGAGTCGGTTGCAATAGAATGACTATTAGTTCCATTTCCTTGAGGTGGCAACCCCGAAGTCCAATCTTGCACCGCTTGTGCATTGACAAAAAATGTTGCCAGTAAAAACGCAGTTAATAGTATAATTTTTTTCATGATTTTAGATGTTTAAAAATTATTGAACAGTAATGTTATTAAATGTTCCTTTTATTGACGATATTGTTCCTGAAGAACCACTAGCCGT
Source organism: Flavobacterium sp. (assembly GCA_043738775.1). Taxonomy (GTDB): domain Bacteria; phylum Bacteroidota; class Bacteroidia; order Flavobacteriales; family Flavobacteriaceae; genus Flavobacterium. The sequence goes on from JAYUFJ010000256.1 coordinate 3,538, forward strand.
GAAAGTTCCTGAAATTTTTCCGTTAGCATTACTAGCAATAATGCAAGTACCAGAAGTTGGCACAAATTTGTTAGTATTCGTTACTCCAACAAACTGATAATCTACATAAAAAACCGATCCAGGATTGTATGTTGCGCCACCCAAAACATTGGTTGCTGGCGCCAATGAATTGAAATTAAATTCAAACAAAACACCACCAGCTGAATTTTGAACAAATAACGAATGTCCTTGATTTACAAAAAATGGAGTATAGCCAGTCATTACCGTTGTGCCACCGTTTTCTGTCCAACTAAAACCGTCTGGTGCAGTTACTGCTGGAGCAACTGCAGGTGTTGGATCAGATTTTGAGCAAGATGTTATTAACGTTGTTATTGCAACTGCTAGTAAAAGAATTGTGTTTTTTAAAAATTTCATGATAAAGTTTTTTTAGATTTATTATAGTAATTAAAACGTTTTACTAAAAGTTCCAGCTGTTACTTGCAATGAATTGGTACAGCTTTGTAAAGAGGCACAATTGAACTGAAAAGTCCCTTCAATTTTTGCTGCCGATAGGCTAGTGAAGGTAATAGTTCCGGTATGCGTGAAACCAGTTTGTGGCAAGTTAGCATCGCAACCTTGCGAACTATAATTTTGATTAATTCCATTAACTAAAGCGGCCGAACCCGTAAAATTGCCAGGAGTATCATATAATTTATAAGTACCCGCAACAGGTGCTGTAGCTAGTCCAATAATTTGAATTTGAATTGATCGCCCAGTAGCATCGCCGCCCTGAATGGTTACTATATTTCCTTGCAAAGAAATATTCGAAACAACCGACGATTGAAAAGCAGAACCAGCAATATTTGCCGTAATGTTTCCGGAACCTGAGACGATAGCTGGTGCAGGATCAGATTTTGAACACGATGAGAAAGTTGTTGCCGTGGCAACTGCAAGAACTAAAACTAATTTTTTAATTGATTTCATTTTTATAAATGTTTAAAAGTTATAAGGCAAAGATGTGGCATTTATAAAAGTCAAACAATACGTAAAATGTCGTATTTTTTATTAATCTTATTTATAATTATTTTTCGACACCAGTACCAAAACATTTATAACACGTTACAGGAACTCGCATTAAACAAACACTATTTGGCCCTGACCAATCTTCTAATCTGCTTTGCGATCCTCGTCCAAAACAAACACTACAAGACCCTTTCGATGATTCATAAGTTACTCTTTCGTGCGTATTCATTCTTTTTATTTCTTCTCGGTTGGGTGCTGGCGGAATTGCAGGTTTGCCGTTTACATACGGAATCGCCATTCCAGTTGAAGAAGTAATTGTACCATTAAGTTCAAGTCCTTTGTCGTCATAAGTGCCTTTGTAATTGGCACCTGTAGCGTAAGTATAAGTGCCGTTATTGAATAAATTATTATTAAAAACACCATCAAATTTATCGCCATTTGTAAAATAAAAAATTCCTTTTCCGACCATTTTATAATTTACTCTGTTACCAACATATTTATTCCCTGATGGATAATTATAAGTTCCAAAACCATCAATACAATCGCCCGAAATGCAATTTATATTTTGAATATTTAGTGGTTTATAATCTTTGGCAGCAATTTTTTCTAAATGAGAAACTTGCCTTATGCCTTTGTCGTACTTTACGTTTTCGATAGTTCCGTTGGTATTTGTAATAATGCCTTCGCCGTTTTCTAATCCGTTGGTAAAATTTCCAGCATAGGTATAATCATCATATTTCATAGTGCCTTTGCCTTCGGGTTTGCTGTTTTTGAATTCGCCAGTGTAAACGCACCAACCAAAATCGAATGTGCCGTTTCCATTAACACAATTGCCTTTTTTACATTGCGAAAAGGAAATATTTATTAAAAATAAACCGAGAATTAAAAGTAGAAATCTCATGATGTTTTTATTTAGAAGCCAGTTCTTTTGCTTTCGCATCATCGGCATCGGCAGCAGTAATGTTATTTAATTTTTTGTAAATCGATGCTCTAAAAGAATAAAATAAATAATAATCAGGAAGTGCAGTTATACCATCAGTTACGATTTTTAAAGCATCATTAAATTTTTCTTGATTGTAAAATGCTGCACCTTTTAAAACAAATGCATCGGGATTTTTTGGTTCTAACGCTAATGCTTTGTTTGCTGCAAATATTGCTTCATCATACTTGTCTAAACCATTATAAATTTTACTTTGAACAACATAATAAACTGATAAATTAGGTTGAAGTTCAATTGCTTTATTAATTAAAATTAAAGCATTTGAATATGATTTTGTACCCACATTCAAAACTGCTTTTTCGAAATAAGCACCATCGTTGTTTGGATTTACTGCAATAGCAGCATTAAAATCGGCAGTTGCTTTGTCTAATTGGTTTTTCTCACGATAGATTACACCTCGATTTGCCAATGCAAAACTTTGTTTAGCATCTAGTTCTATACATTTATTATAATTGGTAAGTGCACCATCTAAGTTGCCCATTTTATAATAAATAACTCCCAAGTAGTTGTAAACCTCTGCATAGTCTTTGTCCAATTCGATACATTTATCATAATCTTTTAACGCTTGCGGATAGCGTTGCAGATTAGCAAACAGTTTTCCTCGCTCAAAATGTGCATTAAAAAATTCGGGACTATCGGCAATACTTTGGCTGTAAGCCGCAATGGCTTGTTGCTTGTCGTTGAGTTGGTTATATGCATTTCCTTTTATGAACCAAAGCATATAATCGGGTTTGTTTTTCACTGCAAATGCATCAATTATTGCGATAGCATCTTCGGGTTTATATAAAAATGTTGCGGCTCTGGCTTTTGCATATACAAAATTGGATGCTCCGTCCGAAAGTTTCAATCCTTTATCTGCCATATCATAAGCTTTTTGCTCTAATTTTTGGTTATGATATAAAGCAGTCAAAGCATTTATAGTATACAAACTTTTTGGATTTTCGGTCAATGCTTTTTCAAATGTTATAGTGGCTTCTGTTTCATTTCCTGCTTTAAATAAATCGGTGCCTTGTTGTTCCAAAACTGATAATTTAGGTTGAGAAAATGCAATGCAAGAACTAAAAATTGTGAGTATTATAAGTAATTTTTTCATAGTATTAATTCTTTTTAACTACATAAAAATTTCCATCAGAAACTACATAATCTTTGCCCGGTTTTCCTTTTAAAATTACTTCTTCTTCTATTCCCAAATATTCGGTATTGCTGTTAACACTCCAATTTTTTCGCTGCATTACTCTAATGGCTTCATTTTTAATTTCTTCAAAAGGGGTTATGGCAATATAGGCTGCTATTCTAGAAATAACTTCAAATGATTGCCCATTATAACTACAATTGGTTTGAAACATATAGGTTTTAAACAAATCGTAAGGCGATTTTTCTGGGGGCAAACCATTTTCTCTTCTGGACTTGGCTCTTGCTGCCAAAAATTTTGGTGAACTTGTATATTCGTTTAACCATTTCGAGTAAACGGGTCTGTATATATCTTTCTCCCAAACGGTTCTATTAAATTTTTCATTTTCGTCGTGATAATCGGGAGCAAAATCATTGACTACAAATTTCTGATAATCATCGGTGGCACTGCCAATGCCCCAATCGCTATAACCGCTATAATTTCCTAATACAACTTCGTTGGTAAATTTGGAATGAAAAATAACTTTTGCCGAAATCTGATTTGTTTTGTAGCTAAATTTGAATTTTTCAAGTTCATAAGTTCCGTCTAGCACTTTTCCTTCGCCATCTATTAGCATTACGCCACTTCCTAAAAAGGTGCCTCGTTTGAATTTGCCTTCCATTATTCTAATTCTTGGGTTGCCGTTTACAATTCTTGCGAGAACTTTACGTCCTTTTCCGTCCACACAATCTCCCACAACGCAACTGTCTTTGGCGAGTTTCATTACATCATAATCGCCATCGAATTTTTCGCCCCAGTTTTTTACGCTTATCACATTTCCATTTACTGTCATGTGTTGCGATGCTTGGGTTTCTTCTAATAATAGTTTTTGAGCAGATGCCAAACTTGGCAATGACAACATTAGTATCATTAATATTTTAAATTTTTTCATAATATTATTCAATTAAATTTTTTAAGTATGTGCAAGTATATTCATAACCATCATTGTTAGCTTGAATTATTTTAACGATCATTTGGTTTATTTCTTTAGCATTCTGATCTCTTGTTATTATTAAATCATGTTGAACTCCCATTTTATCTTCACAGGAAATTCTGGTTATTTTGGCTTTATATTCATTTTTTTCTTCTTTGTTAATAGTGTGTATTTTAAATATTTTATCGGCTTCGCCATCAGTTTTTACGGTTATTGTTAATTCATTAGCATTAATGTTTATTGTTCCGGTTTTGTCGGTTCTATCAACTTTTAAATTATCATAAGCACCTTTTTTGGCAAAAACACCTTGGTCTAATGCACTTGGGTTTCCAGTTCTAGTGAGAAATCTTGTAAAACTAATAGTATTGAAATTTTTTTGTGCAAATGTGTTAGCTACAAGTAAACATATTGCAATGGTGTAAAGTATTTTTTTCATTTTCATTTTATTTAAAAATTAATTTTTTTTATAAGGCATATACATATCTAATTGTGAACCTGAATTGTTTTTGACTACATAAAAATTTCCATCAGAAACTACATAATCTTTGCCAGCTTGTCCTTTTAAAACAACCTCTTCTTCTATTCCTAAATATACGGTATTACTGTTGACACTCCAATTTTTTCGTTGCATTACTCTAATGGCTTCGTTTTTAATTTCTTCGAAAGGGGTTATGGCGATATTGGCTGCTATTCTAGAAATAACTTCAAATGATTGCCCATTATAACTGCAATTGGTTTGAAACATAAAGGTTTTAAATGTTCCTTGAGGAACTGATTCTCTGGTTTTTATTGAGGTTTGAGAAACATTGTTGCTAGTAGTTGTTGTGTTTTTTTCTTCAAAAAATAATTTTACATAAGCACCTTCAGTCACTTTTTTAGTATCATCTCTAATCATTTTACCCGATGTAAAATTTTGACTATCCGTCCAGTTATCGCTGGTATAAACGCAAAAAGGATATACGTGAAAACTTCCTTTTCCAAAAAATTCATCGTCCTTAAAATTGCCTCGATACACATTGCTTGTATCCTTACCAATCATATAAGCGTACATTCCTTGACCATTTTTTTGACCATTAATGAAATTGCCAACATATATGCCCCATTTTCCATAGGTTATTTTTCCATAGCCATTCACACAATTGCCAGATTGACAAATGTTTTGTGCAAAAAATGTATTAGAAATTAGTAATAAAATTATTGTGATTGTGTTTTTCATGATTAAATATATTTAAAAGTTATAAAGTAATTTTTTATGTTTTATAAATAATGGTCGTAAGGAGAATAGCGTATTTTTCTTACTCGATAATAATTTTATTAAATTTGAAATTTTCTATAAATTAATAGATTACAATACCAGTTTCATATAATAATGGGTCAAATTCTGAGCCTTTATTAGTAATATGTCTGTAAACTTTGATGTTAAATAACCGTACTCCTTGATTATTGGTTTTTTCATAAATGGTTTCTTCTTCATCAGTATTCAAATCTGTTTTTCCAGTTATGGTTTTTTTGACATTGGTTACATTCAAGTCTTTTATCCAATCTTTAATTTGTTTGTTCCATTTAGCATTTATACCATCGGCTTCTTCGCGAGTTCCTATATTTTTTCCAGTATATTGGGTTGTTTCGCACAATGCTCCACCAAGCCTTTTTGCCGGAAGTGAGTCAAACAAACCATTAGGATACTTAATTTCTGGTAAAATAAAATTTTCGTGCGGTGGCAAATTTATAAATCCAGTTCTCACTAGTTGTAACATTTTTATGAAAACTTCTTTCGGAGAAATGTTAGAATAATCTGTTAATGCTAATTCTACAAATCGGTAGTCAATAGTGAATGTTCTTGTTTCTTCTTTAGGATTTGGAATTATCACAATAACTGCAATGGTGTCTAAAACTTCCATTGCAATGTTTTCTCTAATCTCGTATTTATTATTTACAATTTTATTTAGCAAAAGTTTATTGTGCGATTTTACTTGAACTGCAAAATCATCTGAATTTACGACGTATTTTCCTTTACTGTAACTTGTAATTTCTAAATGCAAATTTTCTATAGACTTTGGGTTTATAAGAATTCGTTGAAAGAAATTCTCTCCGCTTGTCATAGATTTATTATCAATCACGAGGGTTTCATATCCTGTTTGTGGCACAACCCAATTGGTTGTTTTGTCCAATTTTTTTGGAATGCTTTTTTGCGAAAAAACGTTCACAATTATTAAAAATTGAAATAGTATTATTAAGTAGATAATTTTTTTCATAGTTTTTTGAATATTAGTAAAAACTTAATAGGGTTTCAAGCATTAACAGGTTTTTTTTTCATTAGATAAAATTTGAATGCAAAATAATTTATTTCTAAAACAATTATCGAAGCTAAAATAACCATTCCGGTCAAGAAATAACTCATCGAAAAACCACCTTTGCTAAAACCATTTTGTTTATTGAAAACAAAAATACATTCATCAAAATAACCCATAAAAACAGCAACAACAACCGTTAACAAAAATGGCATCCAAAACCAGATAAGCTTTTTGGTTTTTATGGCCAAAATATTTGCCAAAACCCAAGTTATTATACATATTGCATATCCAATTGCGTAAAAATTATCAGTTGCAATATTTAAAAGCAATGCTTTTTTCGAGGCTTCTATGGTATCTTTTTGGATTGTAACAAATTGAAATACTAATTCAAAAATCAATATTAAAAATAGTATAACCACAAAAACAATAACTTTTTTATACATTACTAAATTATTAAAGCGTGAGTTTTACAATATCCAAATGTTGCCCATCGCCATTATCGCTACTAAATAATGAGGGTGATGCCACTGCATAATACGACCCATTAATGTATCGCAAACAACTCAATAATGTTACTGCTCTTGGATAGGTATTGTTAACCACCGAACCATACTTGTGTTCGCCACTGGCATTGCAAGTTGCTAAACTATAAGTCATTTGGTTGCCATTTACACCTTCTTTTACGATAACCCCAATTTCGCCATCGGGTTTACACACACTATTTGCGCCCAAGCCATCACCTAAAAGTTTAGAAATGGGTAAATGACTGTACAAGTTTTGAAACGTAACAGCGCCTTTTGTCCATTTGAAAGCCGATAGTGTATAATTGTGGGTTGTGTTGTTTTCTTCTCGCAACACGACTGTAAAACTATTGTTTTCGACAACATAATTTGCAATAGTAACGGTACTGGCAAAAATAGTTTCGTTTGGGGTGTATTGATGAATGATATAAGCCGTTGGAGCATACTCTGGGTGTTCCTCAACAAACTTGTCTTGATAGGAGGCTGTTGGAGTTGGAACAATATCGGCAATGGATAAAAAGGCTTTTTCGGGATTATTTTTATTAAAAAATCGAAAAGCAAGCAGCGAACCGTCGGCAGTCTTGAAATACATAAACCCAATATTGTATGTCAAATCAGATGTGGAGCCGTCGCCAACCGCCCAAGTATTAGTAGCTCTTGTGTAGTAGTAATAAGCAGGATCTGAACTATTGTATAATCCGCCAATAAGTAAATCGCCAGACGGATACATTCTAGAATCGCCAGAATATAAATTATTTACGTAATGGGTAGTTATTTGAGTTCCTGCCTCATTATTTAATCGCAAGTAATGATCGCCTGTACTATTGAGGGTTTCGACATTATAAGAATTAGGTTTAAAGAAAATATTGCCATATTGAACAATATTAGCATAGTCCTGAAAAGAATACAAATTGTTTAAACGGGTAACAGTAGCATCTGCATTGCTACCAATAACATAACTGGCTTTAAAATTATTTTGTTGTTGAAAATTACTGTTTTGATATAAAATTACTTGTGCTTTGTTATCTACAATATTAAGGTCAAGAGGTGTTATCCAGTTTGCAACTCCTAGCGATGCAGGGATGTTGCCAATAATTGCCACTCGTTTCCAGCCTGTACTTTCAGAAAACAACGTGTTGCTTTTACCATCTGGATCTGGGTTTGCAGAATCGGATTTTGAACAAGACGATATTAATGTTGTTATTGCAAATAATAAAATTAATTTTTTCATTAGTAAATTATTTAAAAGTTATAAAGCAAAGATGTGGCATTTATAAAAGTCAAACAATACGACGAAATACGTATTTTAAAAAAATAAACAATAAAAATTTGTAAGTTAAAAAATCATAGGCAACAAAAAATACATTATTTATTAGCATATATGCTATTTCTATTTATGGATTTGCGATTTCTATCGAAACATTATGCCAACCGTGATAAACAAATGCCCGAAATTGTGAAAGCAGTAAAATTGAGCGTTAACTTCTTGAAAGCCAGTTTTGGTGATAATCCAAAACAATTAACCGAATGGGGCATTAACGTTGACGATTCGCCCAAAGTAAAACCAAAACCTAAAGTTTAAATATAAAAAAAAGCCGATTAGAAATGTTTAAGTCGGCTTTTTAGGTTTTATACAACCCTGTTAGGGTTTTAAACCCTAACACGGTTGTATATAATAAAATTTATTAGAGTTTTATAATGTAATAGGTAACAATTTTAAACATAATTTGATATATAATAAATACAAATTAAATTAAACTTTAAAAGTGAACCAAATGAAAACTTTAAGCAAAATTTTAGCAACTGCATTTTTATTTTTTATACAATTGAATGGTCAATCGCAAACAGATCATAAAAAGAGAAATACAATTACTAAAGATGGATATAATTCATCAGGAAATACTTTAATAAGAGTAAAACATAGTGTGCGTATTACAATAAATGAAAATGCGTTACAACCAAATGGGTCGAATATAAATCAATCCGTTACATTCAGCCCAAGTTTAGGCGTTGATTATTTTTTGAGTAATCATTGGTTTGTGGGTCTTGAGGGATCTTACTTAACTGCTAAACCCAGTTTCAATTTAGACGATTATACCAATAAATTGGCGGGTAACAGCAATGTACTTGTTTCCAACTCTGCATCTAATTTTCAGTCTAAATCTATTTTTGCTAATGTTGGTTATAGTTTTGATTTATCTAAAGTTGGTACTAAAAATTTTAACCATTTCAAAGCAACAGTGGGTATGGGTATGGGTCGTGTGTCCAACTCATTTCCCGTCCAAACCGTTACAGGTTCTTTTAATGGTACCAATTATTTAATAGTCAATAATGTTGCGCCCGATGGTTACAGCAAAACCAATATTGCTATAAAACCAAGTATTCAATTGGATTATTGGATCAATTCTTGGATAGGTTTAAATGCCAAAATACAATATCAAACACAATTAAACGCAAGCGAATATACCTATACCTACAAAGATTTTAGCGCAGTAGATTTTAGCAAACCCATAGATGTAGTTAACTCGCAAATGTTTAAAGCACCAACCGTAACCGAAACTACCAAAGGCATAACCGACCAAATTAGTTTTGGTATAGGACTGGTATTTAACTTGAGTAGAAAAGGGTATCAGTATTACCAAGCCAAAAGTGATATGAACTCTGCGGGAAGGGTAAATTATCAAAATGATACAGAGCCACAACAAGCAGGAAATTCTGCTTCATTTACAGTGGTAAAAACTAAATCGACTACTAGAACCAGACCTCCAGAAAATCAGGTACCGATAGATAGTGCAAGGGTAAATTATCAAAATGAAACAGAGCCACAACAAGCAGGAAATTCTGCTTCATTTACAGTGGTAAAAACTAAATCGACCACAAGAACCAGACCTCCAGAAAATCAGGTACCGATAGA